>DBTO01000090.1 GCA_002307095.1 Sulfurospirillum sp. UBA1314 | reverse complement strand
GGGTATATCTTCACGTGTTGCGATCTTAAAGTCAGTCGGACTTGGCTTGTAAGCGGATTCGTACGCGATAAGGATTTTCTTGCGTTCAATCCCCCAACTGTACCCACTCATCGCCCCACTTTTGGCAATGACACGGTGACACGGAATGAGATAGCCGATGTGGTTTTTCCCGATGGCACTGGCAACGGCGCGCACGGCTTTAGGCTGTTCGATGAAATTGGCAATGTCTTGGTAAGTCGTCACGGCTCCATTGGGAAGGTTAAGAAGCGCCTTCCAGACATTGATCTGAAGGTTGGTGCCTTTGACCAAAAGGTTGTATTTTTTATTGTTGATGAAAATATTTTCCAAATAGGTCTGCGCTTTGAGATCATCATGGATCAGATTGGCATTTTCCCAAAGCTCCTTAAACCGTGTAAAAATCGCCTCCTTATTTTGGTCAATAAACCCTAAATAGCAAACTCCTTTGTCGGTATAAGCAATCAACGCTTCACCAAAAGGTGTAATGCCAAAACCATACGTGATGATGACATCCTTGCCTTTTTCACGCCACTCTTTGGGTGTCACACCGATCAAATTGACAAAAAGTTCATGCAATCTACTGACACTCGAGAGCCCAATGTCCAGAGTACTGTCTAAAATAGACTTGGACTCTTTGATGTGCTCTTTGGCGTAATTGAGCGTCACCGAATGCAAAAACTGTTTGGGTGTCACACCCACATACTCTTTAAACACTCGAATAAAATGGTATTTGCTCATGCCGATACTGCTGGCAATCACATCGATGGAGGGCTGTTCTTTAAAATGTGCATCGATGTACTTGATCGCTTTTTCAATCAATTGATAATTGGTATGCAATACTTCCATCTCTCTCATTTCACTCCTCCTTCATCATTTTTTCATTTAATACGTCGCACAACCATACACTTGGAAGTTTTGCAAAAGTACAACCAACTCTTTTTTGATCTTTACATGTAAGGCTAAATTATCTCTATTTTCCAACACATCGCAAATACGACGCGCGATCCATTCAAACTCTTTTTCTTTCATACCCAGCGTCGTTAAAGCCGCAGAACCAATGCGAATACCTGAGGTCAATTTCGCACTTCTGGTATCGTTTGGGACGCTGTTTTTATTCACCGTTATACCTGCATTTTCCAAGGCGGTGCTCGCCTCTTCGCCTGAATAATCTTTGTTCAGTAATGATACCAAAATCAAGTGGTTATCGGTTCCACCACTGACCAAATCAAAGCCTCGCTCAAGCAAAACCTCGCCCAAAACGCTGGCATTGCGTTTGACTTGCTTGGCATACTCTTTCCACTGCGGTTTTAACACTTCACCAAACGCCACCGCTTTTGCCGCAATGACATGCAACAGTGGACCGCCTTGGATTCCTGGGAAAATAGCCGCGTTGATCTTTTTTGCAAGCGCTTCATCGTTCGTCATAATGACACCACCCCTAGGACCGCGCAATGTTTTATGCGTTGTCGAAGTGACGATATGCGCATGCGGAAAAGGGCTCATATGCTCACCTGCGGCAACCAAACCCGCAACGTGCGCGATGTCAGCAAATAAAATCGCACCCACCGCGTCCGCAATCTCTCGAAACTTGGCAAAATCAAGCTCACGCGCATACGCCGAAGCACCGCAGACGATCATCTTAGGCTTGACGATCTTCGCAATTTCAAGAACTTTGTCATAATCAATATAACCATTCGCATCGACACCATAGCTAAACGATTGATAGTTTTTACCCGAAAAACTCACTTTCGCACCGTGCGTTAAGTGACCACCTTGCTGTAAATCCATACCCAATAATTTATCATTCGCGTTCAAAAGTGCCGCATACACCGCACCATTGGCTTGGCTACCCGAATGGGGCTGCACATTGGCATAGGTGCAGCCAAAAATCTCACACAGCCTGTCAATGGCAAGTTGCTCGATCTCATCCGCACATTCACAACCATTGTAATACCGCTTTTGTGGGTAACCTTCGGCATATTTGTTGGTAAAAATACTTCCTGTTGCTTCCATAACCGCACGCGAGGTAAAATTCTCACTCGCGATCATCTCAAGATGCGTGGCTTGCCTCTCAAACTCATTGTGCAAAATCCTAAAAACGGCGTCATCGGCTGTGGCTAAACGATCATTGTTGATAAAACTCATCTGATCTCCTTTATAGTTAATTGAAGACAGTTTAGCCATAAATGTTCTTTCACTCAATCCAAAAATTGCCAACTTATTTTTATCCGAGCAATTTTTGGATTATCTTTACAAAAGGGATAAATCTTTCAATTTTTTGCCTCTCTTTTTCTTTACATGTAAAAGTTAAAAATTTAACACTGACCCCTGATTTTCTGCTGATTTTTCGATAAACTATGTCCGAGAATAAGACAATAACAAAGTGGAGAATTTCATCAATAAATTACAAAATGAGGGGGTAAAATGAAAAATATTATTTTAATAATAGGTTTACTATTTAGTTTGAGTGGTTGCTATTTTAAAACTGCAACTTATCAAATGTTTGAAATAAAAAGAAATCATTATGTATTAAGTAATAACAATCAGCTTATTCCACAACAATACAGCAAGCTTAGAAAAATTTACAGCGAAGACAAATATATTTATATATTTAGAGGAGACAACCCAGAATGTGTTTATGGATATCTAACAAATAGAGATGATAAACCCGAGAGAGTTGTAGATTGGATCATAATATCAGGCAAAGAATATTGTGAAGAAACGCCGGGAGTAGGAACTTGGATGTAACAAGTCGAATATAGCGGTCAGGGCTAAACTTTTAACTTTCGACCCTCCTTTTTCTTTACATGTAAAACTTTTTGAGTTTGTCTATCATTTTAAGCTTTCTCTAATTTGAGTTGGTTTAATATATGAGCAATTGTTCATATGAACATTTGTATATCAATTTTGAGGAGGAACCGATGAGCGATGAATTTTGCAGTTGCGATGTTGTGCATGAAAATGTCATCGAAATGGTCAGAAAAAAGATGCCTCAAGAGGAGAAGCTTTACGACCTAGCCGAACTCTTCAAAGTCTTTGGCGACACGACGCGCGTGAAGATCATCTCAGCCCTTTTTGAAGCAGAGATGTGTGTTT
>DBTO01000037.1 GCA_002307095.1 Sulfurospirillum sp. UBA1314 | reverse complement strand
TAAAAAATCATCAAAAGAAGTGAATTATGCAGATAAAAAGTAGAGCGTGTGGAGCCTATGGAACCAATTGTTATATCGTAATAATTGATGGTAAAGAGATTATTATAGATCCTGGTATGGACGCTGCACAGTGGGTATTAGCGCATGTGCATCATCCAATTGCTATTTTAAATACGCATGGCCATTTTGATCATGTGTGGAGTAATGCCGAGCTGGCTAAAACACTTCAGATTCCTCTTTATGCACCCGAAGAAGACTGTTTTATGTTGGAGAGTGATCCTTTTATTCAAGGTACACCTGCTAGTTATGCAGATATTAAAGTTGTCGGCGATCAAAGTTTCGAGATAGAGGGCATTAAAGTGCAGTTTTTACATTTTCCAGGACATACCCCTGGATGCAGTGCTATTTTGATCGAAAATTCGCTTTTTAGTGGGGATTTTATCTTTAAAAATTCGATTGGAAGGTATGATTTTCCTTACAGTAGCAGCGAACAAATGCGCCAAAGTTTGGAAAAATTTCAAAAAATTGAAGCAGATTGGGAAATTTTTCCAGGGCATGGAGGAAGTACGACACTTAAAATAGAGCAAAAAAATGTACCGTACTGGTTTAGCTTTTTATGAGAACTCTTTAGGGTTAAAACTCGCTTGGAGCTCATCAATTTTTGTTTGAAGAATGTGACGCTCCAAGATAACCGCTTGAAAAAGCCCTTCAAACACTTTGATCTCATTAATCATACCAATTACTTTAATCTCTCGTTTGCGTGCATCTTCAAAGCGACCTTTCGCTTCAAAGCTAATTAAATCACCGACTTTGGCAGGTGCAAAAAATTTTGATCGACACCCAATCACAACCACATTGGGCTCATTCACCGCAGCAACTGCTGCATACTCTGCTGAGCCAAAAAGAAAACCGCTGTGAATCAGACCAAACTCATCAACACTCATCTCATGTGTGGTTTGCAAGACCACTTTTGAACTGTTCTTTGTAAGCGCAACAAGATTTCCTACAAGGGTACTTTTTATTTTAAGGTGCGTTTTGAGACTGTCATTGAGAAATTCTCCCGAATCGAGGGTAGGATCTTCTACAAGTTCTAATTCATCGTCAAAACTAGGGGTATTGTCAATCATATCTTTGGCTAATCCCGCTTTACTTTTTACCATCTAGCATCCTTGCTGTTTCTATTAAATTCTGTGTTATTCGTTACGAGCAAATCGACTGATTTAGCGTTTTGCTTTAATGTAAACTCTTTTGGGGGCAGGGTAACCTTCAATGGTCAGATTGGGATTGGTTGGATCTAAAAAATTTTCCAAACTTTCGCCATAAATCCACTCGGTTTTACGCTGTTCGATGGTATCCGTTTTTTTGATCTCTAGTACCTCAACATCTCTAAATTTAGCACGTTCCAGCCAATTCATAAGTGAGGGAATGGTAGGCACAAAATAGACATTAGGAATTTTTGAGTACGTCTTAGAAGGAGAGAGTGCTACAGGAGATTCTCCATCTATCATAAACGTATCTAAAATAAGCTCACCATCAGGATTCAGCCCTTGATAGAGTGCTTTAAGGGTTTGAATCGGGTCGCTTCGGTGGTAGAGAACGCCTAAACAAAAAAGCGTGTCAAATTTATGCTCATAGAGGGGAAGATGCTCAACACCTAGCATCTCATAGACGATATCACTTTTGATAAAATGGTTAATAAAATCAAACTGCGTTTTACACAGCGCAGAAGGGTCAAATCCGACCAATTTTTTAGGCTTTTGGGAAAGCATACGAAAGAGATAATAGCCGTTATTGCAACCAATATCGCCGACAATTTTGCCTTCCACATTAAAATGAGGCTCTAAGAGATTGTACTTGATAAAACTTTGCCATTCGGTATCAATAAATGTTCCAAAAAGTTCAAACGGACCTTTGCGCCAAGGACGCATTGCAAGGGCAGAGTGCCTGATTTTCTCTTGGTCGTCATGGTTTACATGTAAAGCATTAATGGTAACAGTGTTATCCAACGTGTAGGTGATATTTTCGAGCTCAGGAAGTGAGGCGAGTGCTGTTCGCATGGGCGCAATATCTTTCCATGCTAACCATTTTAATCGCTCTTGGCGAATCACATTTAAAGGCATACAGGCTTATTCAAAAAGGCTTTTGGTAGCATTCACACTCTTATCAACCCCTTTGGAAACGCCATCAGTCACAGTTTTATAGTCAACCAAGTTTTCGTCGCACTCTTTATGGTAAATACCCATACCATCGTAGTACTCTTTACAGTCGTTATAGTAACGTCCCGATACACCACGGTCATTAAAGTAGAGACAACCTTGCAAAAGGAGAGCGGTGAGTAAAATTAATATTGTTTTCATGGGTTGTATAATAGCATTTCGTTTATTAAATTTTCAAGGGCTTCGATGGAGCAAATAGTAGAACATTTCAGAGCGATTACGGCGATACCCCGTTGTAGTTATCATACGGCACAGATGAAAGAGAGAATTAAAACCTTTGCGCACGCCCTTGCTTTTACAGTGCATGAAGACGCTGTGGGCAATATTTTATGTCAAAAAGGCGAGCCAAAAGTTTGTTTGCAAGCACATTATGACATGGTTTGCATTGGTGATACACAGAAAATTGAGATTGTCATAGAAGCAGGACTGATAAAAGCCAAAAACTCTACGTTGGGAGCCGATAATGGCATGGGTATGGCGATCATGTTTTGGGCGATGGAGCATAATGAAAATCTTGAATGCCTTTTCACCGTCGATGAAGAGGTCGGACTCATTGGTGCGATGCAGTTTGAAATGCCTTTAAAGTCTTCATCACTGCTCAATTTAGATGCCGAAGAAGAGGGTGAAATTTACATCGGGTGTGCAGGTGGCGTGGATGTCATAGCCTCTTTAAATCTTCATTTTGAACCGTTGAGTGAGTCTATGCACCTGTATGAAATTCATGCGTTTGATTTTTTGGGTGGACATTCGGGTGTGGATATTGATAAAAAAATTCCATCTGCCATTAAAGCATTGGGGTATGAACTTTTAAATCAAGATGTCGTTTTAGTCGCGCTCGAAGGAGGGGAGAGACGCAACGCCATTCCTAAAAGTGCAACAGCGATTGTAGCGTCTAAAAGACCTTTACATGTAAACGATTCACGGTTACATGTAAAGCCTTTAGAACAAAGGAATTATACGCATTTTATAGCAGAGTCCAATGCGATTATGAGAGCACTTGGGGCATTTGCACAAGGAGTACGCGAGTGGGATCGAACCCTTGATATTCCCTCTATAAGCATTAATCTGGGTGTGATTTCCAATCAGGAAGGTGTGCTCAGGTTGGATTGTGCCGCACGTGCGATGGATGATGAAAATTTGGCTATACTAGCAGCAGAGACAGAGGCGTTTTTCAAGGCACTTGGCTTTGAAGTAACGCAAGAAGGTTGGCATGGAGCATGGAAGCCCGAAGTCACACCTTTTGCGCTTCGTGTTCAAGAGGCGATGCAGAGCATTTATGCGCATGCTCCGTTTAAAGCGATTCATGCGGGACTTGAGTGTGGTGAGTTAATCGCGCGTCAGCCTCGAAAAATCGAAGCGGTCTCGATAGGACCCACCATTCGTTATCCGCATTCGCTAAGAGAAGAGTGCGATCTTGCTTCTGTTGATAAGACCGCCTTAATTGTTCAAAAAATTATTAACACCTATAAGGATTAACCATGTCACTCATACACTCAAGATCTGTTGAACTAGGCAAACCACTCGAACATTTTGAACTGGAAGATCCCAATGGAAAACGTTTTAAGAGTCAAGAGCTGTTTGGAAAAGGTGGTTTTTTGATTGCGGTGATGTGCAATCACTGCCCTTATTCCAACGCTATTTGGAAGCGACTCATCGCTGTGGCTGAATTTGCAAAGAAACTTGACATTACCACTGTGGCGATCAATCCTAACATTCACCCCAATTATCCTGAAGATTCGCCTTCCCATATGCTCGACAAAATTGCAGAAATGAACATCGACTTTCCCTATCTCATCGATGAAAATCAAACAGTTGCCAAGAGTTTAGATGCCGTGTGTACGCCTGACATCTTTTTATTTGATGGCGAAGCGAAGCTCTATTACCATGGAAGATTGGATGATAACTGGCAAGATGCGCGCAGTGTCAAAGAAGAAGAGCTCAGAGAAGCGGTGATGATGCTCTTCAGCAAACAAGATGCTCCCAAAGTGCAACACCCATCACAAGGCTGCTCCATTAAATGGATCGATACTGTTA
>DBTO01000062.1 GCA_002307095.1 Sulfurospirillum sp. UBA1314 | reverse complement strand
CGTTTGAGGGAGCGCAAATATCACTCTTTCCTTATGCGGATGCTGTGCACTTGGTGCATGGTCCCGACACTTGTCTTGGCGCTTCATGGGAAACCAGAGCTACGCTTACAAGCTATGAAGGTGAAAACAACACGCCACTAGGCTATTGTACCAATGTTTCGACCCAAGACATCATCTTTGGTGGTGACAAAAAGCTTGCGGACGCTTTAGCGTACATCGTAGAGCATAAAAATCCTAAGGCGATTTTTGTCTACGAAACCTGTGTCACAGCGATGATTGGCGATAACATCGACTTTACATGTAAAACCGCCGAAGAGCTGTTTCACATTCCCATCGTGCCGGTGCATGCACCTGGTTTTGTGGGCAGTAAAAACCTAGGATCGCGCCTTGCAGGCGAAGCGGTGTTAGATGCGCTTGTGGGTACGCGTGAGCCTGCAAACATTCATCCCTTTGGCATTAACTTGATCGGTGATTATAACGTGACGGGCGATATGTGGCAGTATAAGCCTATACTTGAACGCATCGGCATCAAAGTCATCTCTTCGCTCTCAGGGGACGGCAGAATCGAGCAGATACAAATGGCGCACACCGCAAAGCTCAATGTCATCGTCTGTGCGAAGTCTTTGGTCACACTATGTCGTAAAATGCAGGAGCGCTACAACATCCCTTATGTCAGCGTCTCGTTTTACGGTAAACGTGACACGTCCAACGCGATTCGCTCCATCGTCAATGCGTTTGGCGACGCGGAACTCAGCGCTAAAGCCGAAGCAATCATCGCCGAAGAAGAGGCAAAATTGGCGGAGCGTTTGAAGCCGTACCACTTGATGCTTAAAGGCAAAAAAGCGATTCTTAACACGGGTGGCAACAAATCATGGTCGATAGCCTCAGCGCTTCAAGACATCGGCATCGAAGTGGTCGCAACCTGTGTTCAAAAAGCCACGGAAGAAGATGTGGCGATTGCGAGTGAATATGTGCCCATCGTCTTTAAAAACCCAGGTGTTGAACAGCCCAAACTCATTGATGAGCACCATGTAGACATTTTGTTGGCGGGTGGGCGCAGTCTTTACACCGCGATCAAAAAACGCATTGCCTTTGTCGATGTCAATCAAGAGAAAAAAGTGAGTTATGGCGCGTACGGCGGACTTGAAAATTTGGCGAGCGATGTCTGTTCGGCACTGGCAAATCCTGTCTTTAAACTCGTTGGAAAGGCTGCACCATGGGAGTTAGTATGAATTTAAAAGAGCTCAAAGCAACAAGCCTAAAACCTTTACATGTAAACCCTCTCAAGCTCTCTCAGCCGATGGGCGCGACGCTCGCATTTTTGGGCATTAAAAACTGTATGCCTTTGATGCACGGTGCGCAAGGGTGTGCTTCGTTTACCAAGGTGCTTTTCACAAGGCATTTTAACGATCCTATCGCGATTCAAACCACCGCGGTCAATGACATAACTGCGGTCATAGATGGTGGCGATAAGGGCATCTCTGAAGCCGTTGAGAACATCACGAAAAAAGTAACGCCCGATCTGGTGGGGCTTTTTACCACAGGTATGACGGAGACCAAAGGCGATGACATCAAAGGCGCAACACTTTTATTAAAAGAGAAACAAAAGATGGTCTATGTGCATACACCTGATTTTGAAGGCGGGTTGGAGAGCGGATGGAGTTTGAGTGTTCAAAACATCATCACCCAACTCATAGAGCCAACCACGCAGGTACGAAAAGACAAGGTTCTGCTCATCCCCAATGTCAATTTTAGCCCCATCGAAGTCGAAAAACTCAAAGAAGCGTTGGAATGTTTGGACTTGGTTGTTTTCGCCCTTCCCGATCTCAGCGATTCACTCGATGGACATCTCGGTGTCAAACAAGGTGCACTTAGCAGTGGTGGCATTAGCGTTTCCGACATCGAAAAACTAGGCGATTCTGGTGCTGTCATCACCATTGGGCGTTCGGTTAAAAAATGCGGTGAACTTTTTTATGAAAAATTCCCTCAAAGCACGCATCTGCATTTTGATAGCCTCATCGGGTTAGAAGCGAGCGATGATTTTTATGCCAAAGTTTTTGAATTTTTGGAGTGTAAAAGTGTGCCGAATGTCGTCAAACGATGGCGTGCACGTTTGCAAGATGTGCTCTTAGATACCCATTTCACCCTTGGAAAAGCAAAAATACTCATCGCCGATGAACCTGATAGTGCCTATGCCATTTCCAAAGCGCTCAGAGAAGCTGGAAGTACGTGTGAGGCGTACATCGCGCAGCGCAGTGAGATCCAAGAAGCCTTTACATGTAAAATGCAAATCGGCGATTTTGAAGAGGTGGAAAAGCGACTCCCCGAGATGGATATGCTCATCGCCAACTACCACGGTGAACGCTTAGCCCATAAACATCATAAAGCGCTTTTGATTCGAGGATTTCCCAATTACGAGCAGGTCGGCATCGGACTTCGCAACAACATTTTATACGAAGGCAGTTGCGCCTTTTTGTGTGAGGTCAATAATCTTTTAGCCCATCATTAAATAAGTGATGCTAGTATTGCTTCACTAAAAGTGTAAGGATAAACGATGAATCCCTTTGAGGCAATACTTGAAAAGCAAAAAGTGCTCATCATCGATGGAGCCTTTGGTACGGAGCTGGAGCGCAAAGGTTATAACATTAATGACTCGCTTTGGTCGGCTAAATTTTTGATGGAAAAACCAGAAGCGATTGCGGAAGTGCATTTGGATTACCTCCAAGCTGGGAGTGATTGCATTACGACGGCGAGTTATCAAGCGAGTTTTGAGGGGTTTATGAAGCGTGGGATGAGCGAATCAGAAGCTAAAGCGCTGATACAATCTTCGATCACCATCGCTCAAAATGTACGTGATGCGTTTTGGATCGAAACCAAAAATCATGCCAAACGTCATAAACCTTTGGTCGCTGCTTCGGTGGGACCGTATGGGGCGTATCTTGCTGATGGTTCTGAGTTTCGGGGCAATTATGGGCTGGGTGTGGAAGCGTTGATGGAGTTTCACCGTAAACGACTGGCGACACTCATCGAAGCCAAGCCCGATCTTTTGGCGTGCGAGACGATGCCATGTTTGATCGAAGTGCGAGCACTTTGCAAACTCTTAGAGGCATTTCCAACGATGTGTGCGTGGGTGAGTTTTAGCGCTAAAGATGGAAAGCATATCAACAGCGGTGAGAGTGTGCGTGAATGTGCGGAATTTTTGGAGACGCAAAAGCAGATCATCGCGATTGGCATTAACTGCACCGCTCCCGAGTTCATCGAATCACTCATCGAAGAGATCAAAGCGGTCTCTTCAAAGCCGATCATCGTCTACCCCAATGGCGGATCGACCTACAATGCGCTCACCAAAACGTGGGATGGACTTTCAAAAAGTTCATCGTATGGCAAGATGGCGTATACGTGGTACCAAAAAGGGGCGCGCGTCATTGGAGGATGTTGCCAAACCACACCGGAAGATATTGCGCAGATCGCTCAGTGGGTGAGAGCTTAAGGCGAAGTGTTTCCTTTCTTTACATGTAAGATTAAAAATGCGCCAAAAATATTTTTTTTGATAACCGTTTACACTTAGCGAGTAGAATGAGCTTACATGTAAATGAATTCAAGGAGCATACCATGGCAGAAACGAAAGTTTATCAGATGTATATCAATGGTGCGTTTATCGCTTCCAAAGAGACGATTCCCGTTGTGAATCCTTCGACCAAAGAGGTCATTTCGTATATTCCTAAAGGCACGTCAAGCGATGTTGATGCGGCGGTGGAATCTGCTCAAATTGCACAGCGTTCATGGGAAAAACTTCCTGCGATTGAGCGGGCTGGGTATTTGCGAAAGATGGCTCAAAAGATTCGAGACAATGCCGAAATGTTGGCTCGAACGATCACAGAAGAGCAGGGCAAAGTGTTGGGTCTTGCAACGGTTGAGGTCAATTTTACCGCCGATTATATCGACTACATGGCAGAGTGGGCGAGGCGCTATGAGGGTGAGATCATCCAAAGTGATCGTCCCAATGAAAACATCTTTTTATTTAAACTTCCCATCGGTGTCGCCGCAGGTATTTTGCCGTGGAACTTTCCGTTCTTCTTAATCGCTCGCAAACTCGCTCCTGCTCTTCTTACGGGCAACACGATTGTCATCAAACCCAGTTCTGACACGCCCAATAACGCCTTTGAATTTGCCAAATTGGTCGATCAAATTGGACTTCCCAAAGGCGTTTTCAACCTTGTCTCAGGCTCAGGTTCACTCGTCGGTCATGCACTGGCTGGGCATGAAAAAGTGGGCGTCGTGAGTTTCACAGGCAGTGTAGACGCTGGCGTGAAGATCATGGAAGCCGCGGCTAAAAATGTCACGAAAGTCTCGTTGGAACTCGGTGGCAAAGCGCCTGCGATTGTGATGGGTGACGCGGACATCAACCTTGCCGTTGAAGCGATCAAAAACTCGCGTGTCATCAATAACGGACAAGTCTGCAACTGCGCTGAGCGCGTCTATGTGCATAAAAGCGTTGTTCAAGAGTTTACCGAGAAGATCACCAAAGCGATGGCGGCAACGACCTATGGCAATCCTCTCACGGAGAAAGCCGATATGGGACCGCTCATCAATGAAGCGGCGATCACGCATGTGCAAGCGTTGGTCGACAGTGCCATCAAAGCAGGGGCAAAGCTCACTACGGGCGGCAAACGTGCGTCTCGTAATGATGGTTTCTACTACGAGCCAACGGTGTTGGTCGATGTGAAACAAGAGATGGATGTGATTCAAGAGGAGATTTTTGGGCCTGTGCTTCCGATCATGCGCTTTGATACGCTGGATGAAGTGATCGGCTTAGCCAATGATTGCCAGTATGGTTTGACCTCGTCTATCTACACACAAAATCTCGATGTCGCCATGCGTGCGTGCAAAGAGATCAAGTTTGGAGAGACCTACATCAACCGTGAAAATTTTGAAGCGATGCAAGGATTTCACGCAGGATGGCGCAAATCGGGCATTGGTGGAGCCGATGGAAAACATGGGCTGGAAGAGTTCTTGCAAACCAAAGTCGTTTACCTGCAATACAACCTCAATAAGCAATAAACCCGTTTTACATGTAAGGATTTTTCCTTACATGTAAACGCTTTTTAGGCTTTAGATTTGTGAAGTTTCTGCGCTCTTTTCAACGTTTTGGGGTTGAGGCTCAGAGAGCGTCAAGCAACTCTCTTTATCAATACTTTTAATATGCACATCGTGTTGCTGAAAAGGAATTTCGATGCCATGCGCATTGAGCGTGTTGTAGATAATAATCAAAAATCTGGACATGGTTTTACTCGGTGCCAAAATTTCTTCACCGTGGATCCACACTTGCAGGATAAAATCAACACTACTGCTTCCCATACCCGACATAAGGACATTGGTTTTTTTATCGTGTGATTCGATAATATCGGCATACCCACTGTTGACAATGGCTTCGATAATGATCGCAATGACGTGCTCAGGTTTCGTGCCATACGCAACGCCGAAGGGAATATCGAACCGTTTGACTTTATCGTGCATCGTCCAGTTGATCACATTGCTTTCGATAAAGTTGCGGTTGGGAACGATGACATCGATGTTTCCGTTGGTATTAAGGGTGGTAGAACGCATGCGAATATCGGTGATGTGCCCATGCACCGTTCCTGAGAGTTCCACAAAATCACCAATTTTTATGCTGCGCTCAAACATCAAAATGATGCCGGAGACAAGATTGGAGACAATGTTTTGCAGACCAAAACCGATGCCCACAGAAAGCGCACCTGCTACAAGTGCGATCGAAGAGAGGTCGATGCCTAAGACGTTTAAGGCGATAAAAAAAGCGGTTAAAAGAATGACGTAATATCCAATGTTGGCTAAAATCGTACGGGTTGCCAAGTTGATCGATTTGCTATTGTTCGCAATTTTTTTAATGCTGGTTTTATAAAATCCACCCCCAAAACCGCCGATGATAAAGATGAAGAAAGCCAAGATGAGTTTAAAAGCGGTGATCGGTGTGCCATTGACGGTAAAAATAGGCTCACTGAGTATGTTCCATGTTGATTTTAAAATATTTTTGAACTCTTGGGTTGTGGAACCTGCGATGGTATCGAGCGTACCAAAATACTTTTTCTCCATCGCATGCAAAAGTGACGCCATCGATTCGTTAATCACATCTGTTTTATCTAAGAGTGCGACTTCATCAAGGATGCTTTTTTCCAAAGCAAATGCCTTTTCATTTTTAGATTTTAATGCATTGGAAAACTCTAAAAACAGTGAGCCAATCGTCTCTCTCAATGCTTTGGTGTAGGCATCTTCTTTAGCACTGATCGCCGTAGCAGAAACCCCTCGATCGCGGTTGTCTCCTAAAAGTTCAAAACGCTCTTTCTTTACTAAAAAATTATCGAGCGTTGTGCGCAATTTTAAAGCCTCTTCGCGATTCGTGGCTGTTTTTTTGACCTGATTTTCAGGATCAAAGGTAATGTCTTTCAACGATTCGATTAATATTTTTTCAATGGAGAGCATCTCTTGTGCTAACGCTTCACTTTGATCTTTAAACTCTTGCAGTGATTTTGTATAGAGCGCATTTTGAAGTTGAAGGGTGCGAATAGACGTGCTGTTCACATCTAAACTTTTAATCTCTTTTTCGAGTGTTTTGATTTTCAATGCAATTGAGTTGATTTTTTTATCAAGAGCGATTTTTTTAAGCGAATCATCGTTATAGCGATTAAAAAGATTGCTGTACTCGTCAATGTTCGCAGGTGTGTTGATAGGCATTTGCGTGATGGTTGAAGGTTGTGTGTTGATCAGCTTTTCAAGCAGCACTTTTTGTAAAGCAAATTCATCGTTCGTTTGAGGTGAGTCTTTGATGGTTTTGAGAAGATTAACATAGACTGCTTTGTCCGCATTGACTAAAGAGCTGTTTTGATCGTCGGCACAAGCAAAGATTGAAAGTAAAAACGCCAGAACCATCAACGATTTAAAGGGGTTTAACGCCATAAATTGACTCCAAAATGAGGTAATAAAATAAAAGATATTATACCCTCAATGGGTTTAAGAAGCAGTGTCGTTGCTTTACATGTAATAAAAAATTCTTACATGTAAAGCAATATTTTGCAGAAACTCAGACTATCGTCATCTCCATTAATGTAATTCATCTGTAACAATCGTAGCATACAATGGAGTTTAAAATACTCAGAAGGAAGCCAAAAAGCTCAACGGAACACTTCTTGTATAATGTTTAAAAAAGTGCCTTTTTCGAGTCCATTTTAGAATGACGATCATTTGTATACCACGTCAAAGCCTCTTAATCATTATAGAAAAGGTTAACATTATGTCTGAGCAAAATCACACCACACGTTACAATGCCTACATCCCCGAAGTTGTTGCTTACCAAAAATCACTCGATCAACTCTCCGAGCGATGGAACTTGCTCTCGCTTTTGGGACAGATGAGTAACATTGGTATGGACATCTCAGAAACCAGACAAGCCTTTAGCAATCTCTCAGAACAGCTGTTACAACGCCTCAGCGAAGAGACGGTCAAGAAACTCTCCATTGAATTAGGGGCTAAAGCGCAAGTGGCGATTGATATTTTAATCCGCAACCTTTTTGAGCGTACGGCGGACATAGGTTTTTTGGCGATGGACACGATCATCTGTGATTTTGCACGCCAAAGTAATGAAGAGCAAAAAAATGCACTGCCCCAGCTTCAAAACCGTTTTCATGAATACATTGAAAAGTACAGTGTCTACAGCGATGTTTTGTTATTTGATCTCCAAGGTGTCTTAATCGCTTCCACTAAAGATGAAAAAATTGGCAAAAAGATCGATGGTGATTTTATCTACGAGGCGATGCACGCTTCCCAAGAGTATGTAGAGAGTTTTGGTATCTACCCCCTTGTCAGTGATAAAGAGAGTTTGCTTTACAGTTTTCGCGTCTGTGATGAAAATGGTACGCCACTGGCTGTCCTTTGCCTTGTCTTTAAGTTTCAAGATGAAATGCAGGTGATTATCGCTAACCTGATTGAACGTGAGGCATGGGCAGACATTTTACTTTTAGATGAAAAAGATCGCACCATTTACAGCAGTGACCCTTTTCATTATTCGCTAGGGGCTCCTCAAAAAACAGCTTTAAAACACTTTGATATTGTTCCGTTTGCTGGTGGTGAATATGTCGCGAAAACACAAGCCACCAAAGGGTACCAAGGTTTTTATGGGCTGGGATGGAAAGGTCATGCACTGATGCCGCTTGCCTTTGCGTTTGGAGCACAACAAACCCATGTTCCTTTTACCGAAGAGCAGATCAAGATCATCAAACACTCTTCACTCTTTTCTGAGGAGTTTACGAGCATCCCCACCAAAGCCGAAGCGATTCAAAGACGTCTTGATATGACCATTTGGAATGGTAATGTGCAGATTGCCAACCAAAAAAGTGGGGATAACTCCTTTTCTAAATCACTTCTTAATGAAATTTCACGCACGGGGGCTCAAACCAAAAAGACTTTTGAAGAGTCCATAGGCAATCTCAACTGGACGGTTGTTGCTTCGTTTATCAACGGGGCTGCGTTTAAAGCGAAACTGGCGATTGATATTATGGATCGCAACTTGTATGAACGTGCCAATGACTGTAGATGGTGGGCGTTGAGTCCTGTGTTTATCAACGCCTTTAGCGCAAAATACAGAGATTTTTCAACGATTCGCAAAGAGTTTGGGCATGAAATAACGGAAGTTCTAAGCGCCATTAATGCACTTTACACCGTTTACAGCAATCTCTTTTTGTTCGACACTCAAGGCTGTGTCATTGCAGTGAGCCAAGAAAAATATGCCCATCTTATCGGCAAGCGCATCGGTGCGCATTACATCGCACAAACGTTGGCACTAAAAAGTTCCAAAGAGTATGTGGTGAGTCCATTTGAGAAAACAGAGCTTTACGATGGAAAGCATACCTACATCTACAGTGCGCCTATCTTTATCGAAGGGGCGAAAGAGGCGCAAGGTGGCATTGGCATTGTGTTTGATGCCGAGGCACAGTTTGAGGCGATGCTCAGAGATGTTGTTGGTGCTGATGAGCGCTCTTTCGCACTTTTTATCGAGACAAAGACCAATAATGTGATTGCCTCCACAAACCCTGATATTCTTATGGGTGAGCGATGTGTTTTCTGCGATACATCTGAAAATATGGTGCTTATTAAGGACGATTATTACATTGTAGGCAAGGCAAAATCTCAGGGGTACCGTGAGTATAAATGCAGCGATGGTTACTGCAATGACGTCACCGCCATTGTCTGCATTCGGGTTGCCAATAAAGATGCGTGTGTTGAGCCCGTTGTTAAAAATGGCAAAAAACAGTATCTCTACCCCAAAGTGGGTGCGTCTGAGAAGACGGTTGAGCTCTCAACCTTTTGGATGAATGGCACACTCTTTGCCATTGAGAGCCAATACATTTACGCCGCACTGGAAGGGCAAGATGTGACCCAAGTGATCGGTTGTGATGAAATTTATGTGGGAATGATCACGTGGAATAACAAAACCATCCCCGTAGCATCGCTCGCAAAATACTTTCACCATAATTGTGCGTACAACAAAGAGCTTCATCACATTATTGTGCTTAAAGGCAGTGAAGACAAACCCTTTGGCTTGGTGATCGATATGGTGCAAGACAGCCCTGAAGTGCCACAGCGTTGTGTGGATGAAACCTCTCAGGCGATGATGGGGCACCATACACTTACCAAAGCGATTGTCAAATCGGATGTGGGACAAGAGAAGGCTGAAATGCTCTCGATTCTTGATCCTTTGAAGATCGAACGTTACTTGATTGTAGAGAAAAACGCGCTTTAGAATCGCCATCTTTCCTACGGAACACTTCTTGTAAATGAATGAGTAACGTTAACGATAGGGAGGATACAAAGATGGTCAAGGTCGCATTTTTTACAAACGATCTCAAGAATATTGATGCCCATTTTGGCTCTGGAGAGCAATTTGCCGTATATGATGTGAATGCTGAGGGGTTTGCACTCTCAGGGGTCGTTCCAACAGGCGAAGAGCGAACTGAAGGTCGAGTTGAGCTGTTACAGAATGAACATGTTGACATTATGTACTGTGTCGAGATTGGACCTGCCGCTGCGGCAAAAGTTGTCAATAGTCGAATTTTTCCTATCAAATACAAAGAGGTTGTTAACATCGAAACCGAGCTTAATAAACTCCAAACGATGATCGCAACCAATCCTCCACCGTTTATCAAAAAAATCTTAGAAGCAAGAGGATAACGCTATGAATGAGCTTGAAAAGTTGTTCATCGAAACCCTAATCTCGCAAATTAGAGCCCTTGATCAGTTTGGTACATGGGCAAAAAAAAGCGATGAAGAGGTCTTGAGTGATAAATACATTAAAACCAAAGAGCAACTTAAGAACGTTCCCATCATTGCGGATATTGATGAGATGCAGATAAAAGACATTCGTCTGATTTTTCAATCAATTGCGTTGGCGTTTGAACTCAAGCTTGGCATTATGTGCTCTGTGGTTATGGAGATGAGTCACGAAGGTTTTGGGCGTGCGGTGGTTTTAGCAGAGAAGATTGTTATCACCAACAAATTCTTTAAAGATGCTCATCGTTACAGTTTTAGAACCTATGATGATCTCATCAAAGAGGGTGGCAAGATGTTAAAAGATGCTCTCGAAATTTACGAAACGTATAAAAAATAATCAGGATAGAACATGGCAAAGGTTGGTATATTTTACGCAAGTGCGGGCGGCAATACAACATTGGTAGCAGAGGCTTTAAAAGAGGCGTATGAACTCGAAGATGATGATTGTATTTTGATGGAAGATGACTTTGACAGTGTCGAGCAATTTGACAACTACGATGTCCTGTTTCTAGGAACCTCTACATGGGGACAAGGCGATGTGCATTTTAGTTGGGTTGACCCACTCTTTGAAATTACATCAGAAAACATCAGCTTTGCCGGTAAAAAAGTTGCATTTTTTGGCGCAGGTGATAGCAAAACACATGGGGAACATTTTTGTTCAGCCCTTGGTAAATTCAATCAAATTTTTACCAAAGCGGGTGCAAGTGTCATCGGTTTTGTGGACAAAGATGGCTATAACTACACAGCCTCTTTGGCAGAATCAGGCGATAAACTCTGTGGTTTAGCCATTGATAACATCAACGAAAAAGAGAAAACCAGTGAGCGTATTGAGAGCTGGATTGAGCAGTTACAAAGCGAGATATAATCGGTTGCACACACAACCTTGTATCATATAATCTATTAAGGATAAAGGACATAAAATGAAAACGCTAGATCAATTTTATAAATTAAAAGATGCAGAAGACTTTTTTATCTTTTTTGGTGTTGAGTTTGATGAACATATTGTTGATGTCAAGCGTTTTCATATTATGAAAGAGTACGGAACCCTCATTAAAAAAGGGTTTGAAAACTTTAATGGCAATGAAAAATACTTAATGGATTTTTTAAAGTTTGCTTTGATTCGCGTTTATATGGACTATAAACATGGACATTCCCCAAGTGCTGCTGAAGTATGGGGTATGCTTGAAGATGGTAAAAAAGGCTGCGCATCATGTGGTACTCCATCGGAAGGAGGAAACTGTGCCTGCTAGTGAAGAAGTTGTTTTACACAACAACGTGATGGCAAAACTTTCAGGTAAAGACGAAGTGAAAGCGAAGTTTTTTCTCGGTCAAAAAGTCAAACTTTTGGAAGATGTCAAAAACGATGGCACCTATCCGTATCTCAAAATTGGCGACGTGATGATTAAAAAAGGATCAGTCGGTTATATTCGTAGTATGGGTGAGTTTTTACAAGTCATTCGTGTGTATGAAGTTCATTTTTTAGATGCTGAAGCGGTTATTGAAGTCATTGGGTGTCGGGAACATGAGCTTGAAGCGATGGAACCTTACCGTGATCTTGAAGC
>DBTO01000290.1:13535-17486 GCA_002307095.1 Sulfurospirillum sp. UBA1314 | reverse complement strand
GCACACCCAGTCATTAAAACAAGCGCAACACTCAGTGCTAAGCTTACATGTAATGTTTTTTTCATTGTTTATCCTTTTTAAAAATGGGTGCGATATTGTATCGCAATATCCCAAAGTATTGCTAAAATCATATCTCAAAAATCAAAATAAAATGTTAATAAAGCGCCTTTTTAAGCCTTTTGGCGATGCGAAATTCCTCTTTTTTGAGATACTTTTTCACAAAAAAAAGTAGCGGCATTTCACTCTTTTTTAAAAGGTAAAAACCACTCTGTTCACGCAGAAAAAAACGCATGTCTAACAGCAACGTTGCATAAGTCGTACTTTGCACAAAAGGAAGCAGACGGGCCCTGTCTTGACTCAGCAAGGGTGCAAATGTTTTGAGCATTTTTTCGCTCATGACCTCATCGAAAATAGCCGTTGAAACCTTCAAAAGATAGCCAATATTTTCCGCTCGCTTGGAGATCGTTTTAGGCGCTTTGGCATGATCTTCCAAAAGGAGTGCTACTTCGTATTCTAAAAATTGCATCTCACGATACAAAAGTACTTTGAGCACTTTGTGCGTGCTCATTCCCGAAGCAAAGGCAAATTCAAAGGGTTTGATGCCGATTCTGTCGCATTTTTTATACACTTCATACAGTGAAAAGTCATACGTCTGGGGTAACCCAAACAAAGAGAGATAACGGCTTTTGTAGCGTTTATCACCACTCACATCCGCACATAAAAACGACTTCAAAGCCTCTTCAAAATCTTCCATTTCGCCCAAAGTATGAAACCGTGTTCCAAGCACCGCCAACCGTTCAGACGCGTCAGGATGGTTTTCGATGAAGAGTTGTTGAAGGTTTTTTTTATATTGAGGAAACGTGGTGAGAATAGACTTCACCACTTCCTTAGGATTTTGAATCAGATAGCGTCGTTTCAGCGTAAATTTTTTCACACAGAAGCTTTTAGAACTGCTTTTCCATGACAGGAATCACCTGTTTTTTACGGCTCAATACGCCATCAACCCACATTTCATGATTGATAAGCTTCGCGTTAAATGCGTTTTCAATTTTGCTTTCATCATCACTGACAACCAAAAACTGCGAACCTTCGATCATAATGTCAGTTAACAAAAGCATGATGGTATGGCGTCCGCCCTCTTCTTTATAGGCTCTCATATCGGCAAAAAGTGCCTCTTTCATGCCATCAAACACTTTGAGATCGACCACTTCAAGTTGACCAATGCCGATTTTATGACCACCCATTTCAAAGTCTTTGTAATCACGAAGCAATAGTGTTCGAGGAGTGGCACCGATGACTGCTGATTTGACCAAAAACATCTCCATACCAAGGGCTTTAAAATCGACAATCCCCGCAATAATGGCCAACTCTTTCACCGCTTTGGTGTCGGCTTTGGTGCAGGTTGGGGATTTGAACAATACAGTGTCACTGAGAATGGCTAGCATCATCCCTCCAGCGATCTCTTTTGGGATTTGAATTTTATAGTGGTCAAACATCTCTTTGACGATCGTATTGGTACACCCAACAGGGCGAATCCAACACTCAAGGGGTGTGGTTGTGGTAATGTCGCCCAGTTTATGGTGATCGACAATGCCTAAGATGTTCGTCTCTTTAAGATTGTGTGGCGCTTGCGCAAGGTCGGAATAGTCGGTAATGTAAAGATTTTCGCCTGAAAAATCATTTTTCAAAAGTGGCTTTTCGAGATTAAATGTCTTTAAAATAAACTCCGTCTCAGGGCTAAGTTCGCCTTGACGAGCGGGAATACACGTCTCGCCCAATTGGGTTTTGAGATACGAGAGAGAAATGGCAGAGACTACAGAATCAGAATCGGGATTAATATGCCCACATGCGTAGGTTTTCATGGAAAATTCCTTTAGTTTTTCTATAATTATAGCCGATTTAGCCCAAATTTTAGCTACCTCTTCTCTTTAGAAGTAAAAGCTTCGCGATTTCATTAGGAAAAGCATTCCCCCTTATTTTCTCCTTTTTTACATGTAATATTCCTTTTTTATTAGAGTTCTTTCGGAACTCAATTTATCACGCCTTTTAGGCAAAAGCCAAAAAGGCTACGCTACGCCGCTGAGGCGCTAAAGCTTGCCTCTTTCGAGGCAGAAGGCTTCTTAATGTTTTAATTTACGTAACCCTTTGTTTACATAAAAATTACGTTTATAGGTTTATAATACTTCTAAAAGTTTGTTATAAACACTTTATATCATTCTGAATATCACAAAGAACCACTATAATGTACTTGAATTTGGCACAAACAGTAAATAAGGATTAGTATGCAAACCCGACAATCAAAGCTTATTACGAATGCAACAAGCTATTTTATGAGCCAATACACGAAGCACTATTTGCATGTCGAAAAACCCTCTTTAGGATTGCCACCACCACCTGAGAACAAAAAATATCTTCTGTATATTCATGTGCCATTTTGTACGATGTTTTGCCCGTACTGCTCTTTTAATAAATTCACCTACACCAAAGAAGCTGCACTTGTATACTATCGCCATTTACGTAAAGAGATTTTACATGTAAAAGAACTCGGCTATGATTTTAACTATTTGGTCATTGGTGGCGGTACCCCATTGATTGATGAAGAGGAGCTCATTTCAACCATTGAGTTGGTGCGAAAACTCTTCTCCATCGAGCATGTTTCGTGCGAGAGCGATCCTAACCATATCCATCCCAAGACCATACTCCAATTGGACGGTTTGGTCGATCGCCTCTCCATCGGTGTTCAAACCTTTGATGATGCTCTTTTGACAAAATTGGGTCGTTTCGAGAAATTTGGCTCAGGCGAAGAGGTGTACGCAAAGATTGCCTCTATGTTGGGAATATTGCCTATTACCAGTGTCGATCTCATCTTCAATTTCCCGACCCAAACACAAGAGGGACTGCTTCGTGATCTTGAGACCCTTAAAAAGCTAAGCCCCGAGCAAACCAGTGTCTATCCACTGATGACCTCGTCCTTGGTAAAAAATAGCGTGAAAAAGACATTAGGTGTGTTCAGTCTTGAAAACGAATTTGCCTTCTTTGGAGCGATTAAAGCGTCTTTAAAAGAGAGCTATCCCGCCCGTCATGGTTGGTCATTTTCCAAAGAGAGCGATTTAATTATTGATGAGTATATCATCAACAATGAAGAGTATGTGGGTGTCGGTTCAGGTTCCTTTAGTTTTCTTCAAGATACCCTTTACCTCAACGAATTTGCACTGGAAAAATACGCCGCTTTAATTGAAGAAAAACACTCAGCTGTGACCAAAGAGCGCACTTTCCCTGCTAATTCTCAGATGTATTATCGCTTGATGGTGGATCTTTTCAATGGCAAACTCTCCAAGAAAAAATTTGCCACCATGTTTGGCACAACCATTAACGACGTGCTTGGAAAAGAGCTGATGCTTCTTAAATTTGCCAAAGCAATCAAAGAGAATCAAGAGAATGTCACCACCACTGAGTTTGGTGACTACCTCTTTTTAGTGATGATGAAAGAGTTTTACATGGGCATGGATCGCATCCGCAACGAAGCGCGTAAACATCTCATCCTTTAAACGAAGCAAGTGAAAGGCTCTCGCTCCACGTGAGGACAAAAAATCCTACATGTTCGCCGTTAATATCGACAATGGGCGTGTATAGCACGTAATAATCGCCGCGTTTAAGATAACCCGTACCTTGAAAATTGATCTCTTTAATAAAATCCAGCCCATTGACCTCTTGGTTGACGATGGTATAGTTATCAAGCATCAATTTTTGTTGATAACTCGCAAAATTGGCAATCGGTAAATACTCATTTTTCATCAGCACGTAAAAAACCACCCCATCTTTTTTAAAGTAGTCATTCAAGTCCTTAAAATCAACCACCGTCTCGATGGTTCCAACATAATCACCTTTTGAAAACACGGGAGCAATGGCACGCATAAACATACCGTATCTTCCAATTTCAACCCCTTGAAT
>DBTO01000290.1:4631-13216 GCA_002307095.1 Sulfurospirillum sp. UBA1314 | reverse complement strand
ATTATCATTGTTGTTTTGATTTTGGTAATCCCATAAGCGTATAAAACTCATAAAATCTTTGGTATGAAGATGAAGCATTGTATTTTCAAAAATAGTGGCTTGTGCCATACTGTTTCTAATTTCTAACAAATATTGCAAACAGTGTTCCCGATTTTGCTCGCTTAAACACGCAATAACCTGTGGGCTTTTAGCTAAAATAACTGAACTCGTCAGCGAAACTTTGGTTGTCTCTGCAATTTTATTGTGCAACGTTAGCAACAGTGAATCCATCTGCTTTTTAAGCGTCTCTTCCTCTTCATATGAGATAGATTTGTTATACAAAAAGAGAATCACAAGCCCAAAAAAGAGCATCAGTGCCGCACTGAGAAAAAACCGTTTTTCTTTCATTTTTCACCCTTTATTTCCGCATCGTCCACACGATCCAAAAGCTTCTTTTTATCAAGCCTAAAGATATACGTAAAGCATGAACCTCTGTTTTCATACGATTCGATGTTAATGTCAATGTCGTTTTTATTGCAAATATTTTGAACGATATTGAGCCCTAGCCCAAAGCCACCTTGTACCGAATCTTCCCGCTCAAAACGTTGAAACACTTTGTAGAGATCTTTAATACCCTGACCGTAATCTTGAAAACTCAAAACACAATGCTCTTCATCTTTTAACGACAATTTTATCTCCACCTTACCTTGAAAAAAGGAGTATTTGATCGCGTTGGAGAGGGTATTGTCGATAATGCGTTGAAGCTCTACTTTACTGATAAAAATGAATAAATTTGGCTCCACGCTGTGCTCCAAATGAATGGACTTGGAAACGGCTATATCTTCGAAAAAGGCAATACGTTGGCTTAAATACTCAGAAAGATTGATAGGTTCTTTATTGTACGTGACCTTTTTATGCTTGATGTAGTACTCCACATCTTCATACGTCATCTGCATCTGTTTGGTCGCCGCCTTAATGCGCTGGAGATGCTTTGTGGAATTCACGTAACTTGAAAGCAGCTCCACGTTAATGTTGATGACACCTAAAGGCGTTTTAAGCTCATGCATCGAGTCATTGAAAAAGTCGTTCATATACCGCTGCATCTTTTTGTAAGGATAAATACTGGAATTGATGAAAATATTGCTCATCACATAGATCAAAAAGAGGACGATAAAAAAGAGCATCGTCGTGACAAAAATAATCTTGGCGTAGTTGAGTTGCAATTCCACCACAAGGTAAAAAAGCGTACTCTCTTTTTTGATCTCTTTTTGATAGTATAAAAAAGGGTAAATGACCCGTACTTTAAAATTAAAATCATTCAAAGGCTCTTGAATTCCTTGATACAAAAGTGTGTGGGTTTCATCGTAAATATTGATATGAAAACGCACACTGCGAGGAATTTCAAAACTCTTTTGAGCAAAAATACTCTTTTCCTGTGCCGAAACCCACTCTAAAATCTCTTGAGTTGCTTTGTATTTTTCTTCCATAATCGTACTTTGAATTGCAAAGTAACTGGGCACACAAAAGAGTGCCATGAAAATTAAGGTATAAACTAAGACCGAGCGAAAAGGATTAAGCGATAACATCGATGCGGTATCCTAGCCCACGTGAAGATTTGATGAACTCCTCATCCACTTTAAGCCTAATTTTTCTGATATACATACGAATGTCTGCGTAGCTGATCTCTTTGCCTTCCCACACATTTTCACGAATCAACTCAATGTCGCAAAAGGTGTTTTTACGACGAATCAAAAAGCGCACCAAATCAAGCTCTTTGGAGGTGAGTGAAACCGTTTTTACCTCGTTTTTAAGTTCCCCCGACTCAAAGTTAAAGACAAAACCGCAACTAAGGCGAAACTCCCCATCACTGCTCGTTTGATAGTGTTTTTTAATGAGCTCACGCACTCGAAGCTCCAACTCTTTAAGCTCAAAAGGTTTTTTGAGGTAATCATTGCACCCAAGCTGGTACCCAATTTCGATGTTGTCAATATCCACCAAGGAGGTCATGATGATAATCGGCGTCGTGATGTTCGCCTCTTTGATGTATTTGATCAGCTCATGACCACTCAGTTTGGGTACTTTGACATCGAGTAAAAAGAGGTAATAACACTTCTGCATAATCGCATCCAGCGCACTCTCTCCATCAAAAAAGGCATCGACTTCATACCCTAAGAGCTCTAAGTACTCCTTAATGCTCTCATTGTAATTGTAGTCATCTTCTAAAAGTAAAATCTTCATGCCTTTTCCTTAACCAAGATAAATTTGCCCTGCGTAAATGATGTAATAACGTAGCATCAACACGCCTAAAATAACCACCATCGAGTTAACCACAACATACCCCACACGGTAGACATGGCTGCGCAGAGCAACGATAACCGTCAAAAGAGGAAGTCCAAGCCCCACACCGATGACGCCTAACCAAAAGATACCCGCCCAAAAACCCTCCGTAAGTGCCATTTTAGCCGCCTGTGGAGCATCGCCACCTGCGTAAAATAGACCGATAAAAAAGAGCCCCAAAAGAGGCAGTTCTGTTAAAATAACTCTGGTATCTAGAACTAAGAGGTATTTGATACTTTCCGTATTGATCGTACTTTTAAAAAAAAGAAGTCCGATGAGAATGTTTACCGCAACGCCCGATGAGAGACTTGAGGTTAAAAACAAAATCGGTAAAAGTGGGCTGTTCCACAGCGGAATCGCATACAAAGCTGAGAGTAAAAAACCGGTGTAAGAGCCAACACAAAGAGCTGCAACAAAGAGAAAATACTCAATAATTTTGGCATATGAATGAAAACTTTTGACCAGATTGATCAGACTCTCCAATGGGGCAAAAAACGAATATTTGATCACACTGCGTTCAAATACAAGCAGCATAAATACCACCACAATGGGCGTGTAAATGAGCAAAAAAAGTACTCCCAAACTCATGATCGAGGTAACATTGTAGCGAATCAGTAACCAGTAAAAAGACAGAGGGCGCCCCAAGTCTATGACCAAAATAAACAATCCCAAGAAGATTGCCATAGGGGCCACGACCGATCCTGCTTTAATCATCGCATCCCAAATGGAGGAGTTACTGCGTTCATGGCGGTTCCATTTAACCAAAAGAGCCACGATGATGGAGCCTGCACTGAGTCCTGCTAAAAAAAGGTAAATTGCAATCGCCCACGACCAATGAATCGCACTGTACTGCTCCACGCTTCCCCACATAGGACTCATGATTTCATTCCTTTGCGGTTGGGAATAAACGCCACTTTGGGCTTTGTTCCAAGATGCGCTTTGGGAAACACCAGCACCTCTTTGTGTGATTTTTGATGCACGAGAGACTGTTTTTGCCGCATATCGCCAAAGCTCAGCGCATCGGTCGGACAGATACTGACACAAGCAGGTAACAACTCCTTAGAAACACGTGTTTCATAGCAAAAATTACACTTCTCTACCACGTTTTTAATGGGGTTGACAAAGCGTGCGTGGTAAGGACAAGCGAGGATGCAGTATTTACATGTAATGCACGCTCTCTCATCAATATGCACCAAACCATCTTTACTTTGAAACGAAGCATTCGTCGGACACACACTCACACAGGGAGGATTTTCGCACATGACACAGGAGAGTCGCTCGAAGCTCATCCCCAAATTGGGAAATTCACCTTGGGTGTGAAGATGAACTTGAACTCTATAGACCTCATCAGGCACACTGTTTTCCACGCGACACGCTACATTGCAAGCTTGACATCCGATGCAGAGGTTTTCATCGTAAATCAGTCGGTACTGTTTTTCCATCGTTTACCCCTACGCCTTCAAAATGTTCACACCAACATTGGTGATCATCGCGCCACAAATGGGGGCTGATGCCAAGGAGAGAAACTTTGAAACATTGGTTCCTTTCCCGTGCGTTCGCACAAGAGAAGGCGCGTCATGACCAAAGCCCATGTAAGCAAACAGCGTATCGGGGCGAATGCCCTCGGTGATAAAAACAGTCGCCTTCTCCTTAGCAATGGCGTTTTGAAGGTAAAAAGTATCGCCCATTTTGAGTCCATGCGCCTTTGCGGTCGAGGGGTGCATCCAGATGGGGTTGGAGGAGAGAAGCCTAGAAAGGTAGGGAACATTTTGCGTGTGTCCGTTGGTGTGTACGGCACTTTTACCACTGGTAAGCACATAAGGCAATCCTTGGGTCACGTCCATATCGACACTGCGTGGCACGCCATACCCTTTAAAGACTTTTTCAACCGCATCGCAATAGATCTCAATTTTCCCCGAAGGTGTTTTCAGATGCGTTAAAAGATGCCCAAAACAGCCCTGTGCATCTACCCAAGAACGGCTTTGGGGGTAGCGTTCACAAAAGCGTTCGACCGAAGAGGGCTCAAGCGCACACAAAGGAGGCACATCAAACGATGCAACACCTCGTAAGAGCAAAGTTTGCAAAAGCTCCGCGTTGCCTTTGGCTTGAAATGCCCGAAGTTCACTGCTGTTTTTCCACGCGAAATGGCTTCCACATCCCATGCGCTCCGCTAACGCTCTTATGATCTCAATCGCACTTTTGTTCTCATGCAAAGGGGCGACGATTTTATTGCGCATCGCATACGTGGGAACTTTACATGTAAGCGTACTAATGCCCTCATCGCGCTCCAAATAAGTACATTCTGGCAAGATGACATCCGCCATCATGGCGGTATCACTGAGGTAAATGTCATTGACTACGATGAATTCGAGCTGCTCCATCGCCTCTTTCATCTTTTGCGGATCGGCTACGGTGATGAGTGGATTGTGACGGGTTAAAAACCACCCTTTGATCTCATAGGGTTTTTGAGAGAGTATAGCTTCGGGGATCGTCGTTAAAACGCCGTGTTGTTTTGAGACAAAACGGTACGCTCCATCTTCTCCTGCGCCATCGATGCGTGGTTCATGAATCTGCACTCTAGGATACGGGTCGTTTAATTCAGGCACAATGGACTCTTTTGCCAGTGCATTCACACGCTTGGCACTCTTTGTCAAATAGATGCCACCCTCTTTTTCCACATTACCCATCAAAATATTGGCGATCAAAATTGCCCGCGACCTTTGAAACTCCGCCTGTGTCGTGGTAGCTTTATGCCCCCAGTCAATAATACACCGAGGAGAGGCTGCGTACAGTTCTGCGGCGATGCGCTCCACCACACTAGCATCAATACCTGTACGTGTTTGTTGCCATTGAGGCGTTGTCTCTTTCACAGCCTCCACCAAGGCATCAAACCCAATGGTATACTGTTTGACAAAGGTGCGATCGAATTTGCCATCTCTGATCCATACATGTAAAAGAGCCAAAACAAAGGCGAGATCACTGCCTGGCTTGATGGAATGCCACTCATCGGCTTTGGCGGCGATGATGGAAAAACGAGGATCGAGCACTACCAATTTTTTAGAAGGATTGGCACAGAAGTGTGCCATCGCTTTGGTGAGAGGAATGTCTAAGCCCTCAAAAAGGTTGTGCCCAAAGTTGAGGATGTAGGTGGCATTTTCAAAATCTCGATGAAGTTTTTCGCCAAAGGTGTGCGTAAAAGCACTCTCAATGGCGATGGGACAGGAGCTCCAATGGGAGAAGACATTGGGCGAGCCAAACGCAGAGGCGAAAGAACGCAAAAGATCGTAATGCTCCCCTGTTTTCGCCGAGAAAAGAACGCTACGCGCCCCATACCGCTCTTTTAGCGCAGAGAGTTTGGTCGAGACAAGGTTTAATGCCTCTTCAAAGCTCGCTTCCCTCCACCTGTTTTCACCACGTTTTCCCACGCGGATCAAGGGACTCACAAGCCGTTGAGAATCGTACAGTTGCGAAGAGCCTGCAACGCCTTTGGCACATAAAGAGGTTCCCATCTCTTTGGCAAAGGCATTTCCTTGAAGTAGAACGGTTTTGCCATTGATGACGCGCGCTTCCATGGGGCAACGACTGCTGCACATCTCACATATAGAGCGAACAAATTTATCTTCGCCACGAAGTGCGACTTCACCTAAAGCGCCCAAGCTTCCTGGTATCAACACCGTTGCGGTTGCACTTTTTGTTGCGAGTTTTAAGAAGTCTCTTCGCGCTTGGAAATATGCCATACCTTACCCTTTCCTAATTTAATACCATTGTACGATCATTTGACTTTAATGCGAAATAGTAGGGCTTGGTTTGCTGAAAAGGTAGCCTTGCGAGAAGTTTACATGTAAACCCAAAAGCTTCGCTTGAATCGCTTCACGATCGACAAATTCAGCGACGATTGTATAGCCCATTTTTTGAGCAAACGAGATGATGGTTTCGACTGTCATCGCGCTGATTTCGTTCGTATCGATGTCTTTAATCAGTGAGCCATCGATCTTGATCATATCGACTTCGAGCTTTGCGAGGTAAGCAAAATTGGAGTAACCTGTCCCAAAGTCATCAATGGCGATGCGACATCCTAGCTGTTTTGCTTCGTGAATAAACGCGGTAATTTCGCCAAAATTTTCAATGCCCTCAGACTCAACGATCTCCAAAATCACGCGGTGTCCACAGTTGTATTTTTTGATGGTTTCGTACAAACACTCTTTAACGGACAGGGATAAAATATCGCCCTTGGTCAGGTTGATCGAAAAATCCACTTCAAAATCTTTAAGGTATTCAAACGATTTGTGGATCATGATTTTGGTCAGTTTTTCATACAATCTCGTCTTTTTCGCTTGATCTAAAAAGTAGTAAGGACTCAGATAAGTGCCATCTTCTTCGTGCAGACGCATGAGCACTTCATACTTGGTGATTTGGTGCAACGTGTTGTCATAAATGCCTTGGAAGAAAGGAACAATGCGGTCATTTTCAATCGCAGCATTGATCTTTTGAATGACTTGAAGGTTCTCTTTGGTTTTGGCTTTAAGAGATGGATTGATGTCGTAAAAAACCACGGCTTTATGCTCTGTCTTTGCCTCTTTAAGTGCGATATGCGATTGCATGTAAATCGCATCGGTCGTTCCCTCAGCAACGCCCACATTGAGTCTCACCACAACCTCATAGCCTTTAATATTAAAGACTTTTTTCTCGATATGGTGAATCAAACGTTTGACTTTATCGCGTACATTTCGGAAACTCTTGTGATCTTTCTCCATCAGTAAAACAGCAAATTCATCGCCGTTAATGCGAAAAACAGCGTCAGGATCTCCATTAAAGGTCTCCACCAAAAAATGCGCCACGTGTTGCAAAAGTTCATCACCCACGTCGTAGCCTAAATAGTCATTGATCTCGGAGAATTCAACTAAATTAAGCAAAATCAACAGCTTCTCACTCTCATCCAAACGCATTTTATGAAAGAGGGCTTCACGGTTTCCATACCCTGTGAGTTCATCTTTAAAATGCTGTTCAATCAACTGTTCTTTTAAAATCAGATCGGTAATGTCAAAATGGGCACAAATATACTCTAATGTAGTGCCATTTTCATCGAAAATAGGCATGATTGTATTTTGTAAATAATGTATTGTTCCTTTTTTATCGACACCTTGAACAATTCCTTTCCAAATTTTTTTCGCTTTCAGTGTCTTCCAAAGTGTCGTATAAATAGTAATATCCGCGTCACTTGGTCTAAACATCTGGTGTGTTTGACCTAAAAGCTCTTCGCGTGAATACCCTGCAACTTCACAAAAAGGTTCACTCACATAGGTCAATTCCCCTTCCAAATTCATCTTGGAAACAATACAGCACTCATCCAATGCCATCTTGTACTGGTTCAAAAAATTGATATTGACATCAAGTTCATGTTGTGTGGTGTTGATCAAATGGGTGAGGGATTTGAGTGTAGAACAATTAACGACAGGTTTTTCGCCCAAAGGATGGGTGACAACATAGTCAGACTCGCTTAAAGATAGCACGGTTGTTGTCACATTTAAAAGTTGGTTTTTATGTTGCGAGTGAAAAAACTCCCCATACGTAAAGAATCCTGCTGTGGGAGCGATTTGCTGCAAGAGTCCAAACTCATAATTGAGCTGTTTTGAAAGAAATAGCTTGCGCGCACTGCACGAATAGATAAAAATAGCATCGGAAGGTTTTTCATTGATCTCATCTTGCATCAGCATTGCTCTGTCTACAATCGCTTCGATATTGCCAATCGCAAACTGTACTTTTTCACCCTCTTCAAAATGCCCTGCAAAGGTTAAAGAGCCATCCAAGTTGGCGCCGATCAACGAGCGACATACATCGACATCATCTGAGACTTTAACAAAGGGAAACTCCATCGCACTGCTCGGAAGATTTTGAATCACATCTTTTCCTAAATAGTGCCGATACACCTCTTGGATCGGTTGATGGTCAATCTCGTAAATCGTTCCTTTATCCACTTTGGTAACACAGAGTTCTTTGCCAACTTGCGTCCACGCAAGAGAGTAGTTGGTGTTTACATGTAAGCTCTTTCCGCTTAAGGTTACGAGCACAATACCTTGAGAAAATAGCTGCTCTTCATAAATAATAAACGCGCTTTGGAAGAAAAAATCATCCGCAGCATTGCCGCCAGAGAGTGGCATATCGGCTTTGAGCGTATTGAAACCTTCCACAAAATCTTCGCTGTCATCCTCTCCAAAAGGATGGGCTAGGGCGATACATACTTTGGTCTCTTTTTCCAAAATCGTCGCAGC
>DBTO01000290.1:3262-4308 GCA_002307095.1 Sulfurospirillum sp. UBA1314 | reverse complement strand
TGACTTTTTTCAAGATGGCAAAAACTGATCTGAATGGTACCTGTTTTGATGCGACCCGATTTGATTTCACCTGCGGTACTTGCACCGATGATGACACATTTGGGAAAGATTTTTTTGAGAAAATGGAGGATTTCGGTTATGATGGCTTTGTCTGTATTGCCACAGAAAAGCTGAATAAAAAGATGATCGTTCGGTCTAAAATAGGTTCGTGCAAAGTGCTCTAATGCCTCAAGTGTTTCATAGGTATAGTTAACTAACTTCACTGTATTGCCTCTTTTGAATTCTTACATGTAAGTTTACATAATAGTACTTAATTTTCTGAAAAAAAACTATTATATTGGAGTATTTTGAAAGGCAAATCATCAAAAAAAGAGCCTCCCTCACAAAAGGAGGGAGTTTTTGGAACATGAAGGCTTAGCCTACGAAGGTTTGCCCTGCGTAAAGAATATAATAACGAAGCGCTAAAACACCTACTAAAACGATCAAGGCATTGAAAATCACAAAGCCATGAGAGTGTTTGAGCCCATGAGGCAGCGCAAAATTAAGCCCGATTGGCATGATCAATCCTAAACCAATGACACCCACCCAAAGAAGCGTTGAAAGACCTCCCGTACTGAGCGCTGCATGAGCTACATGCGCAGAAGAGCCACCTTGGTACATCATGCCCACAAAGAGAATGAACAGGAAGAAAAGTTCTGCAAAAATGACTTTCACATCAAGACCGTGCATATAACTTACAGTACCCTCAGCCGTTGAGCCTTTGAAGAAAAGAAGCCCTACAACAAGGTTTGCAGAGATACCAGCCGATACTCCAGAAGCTAGGAAAAGTGCTGGCAAAATTGGTGTATTTAACAGCGGATAACTGTTCATCGCTGAGAGTAAGAAGCCCGTGTACGCACCTACACCCACCGCTAGAACCAACGTAATGCTCTCAATCACTTTGGCATAGCTAAGCGCAAGCTCTGCAATCGGCGCTAAAATTTTGAGTGGACCGTTTTCAAAAAGCTCTTTTTTAAAGACGCCCATGAAAAAGAGAATGACCACAG
>DBTO01000290.1:0-2933 GCA_002307095.1 Sulfurospirillum sp. UBA1314 | reverse complement strand
ATTTCCAAAAATGAAGTGGTCTGGTAAGATCAAAAATCAAAAGCATAAGACCAGCGCCAATCGTAACCGGTGCTAAAATAGCGCCCGCTTTGATGATGCCATCACTAAACGCTCCATCGTTGCCTTTCATCCATTTGACCACAATCGCTGAAATGATCGCCCCAGCAGAAAGACCCGCTAGGAAAAGGTAGACCGCGATTGGCCAATGCCATACAACCGTGTTATATTGCTCCATTGAGCCCCATATTTGATTCATGAGTTGATCCCTCCTTTATGGTTCGGTACGATAAACATTTTTGGGTTGGTTCCCAATTTTTCTTTTTGTCTGTAAGTGACTTTTTCTGAGAGCACTTTATTGATCTTGCTTTTAGGATCATTTAGATCCCCAAATGTGAGCGCGTCTGTTGGGCACACGGTAACACAGGCAGGCTCTTCACCACGACTTAAACGTGATTCATGACAGAAGGTACATTTATCAGGCGCTTTGGTCACAGGGTGCACGTAGCGCGCTTGATAAGGGCACGCTGCAACACAGTACAAACAGCCCACACATAAATCGACATCGACTAACACGATACCCTCTTCATTAACATGCGACGCTTTGGTTGGGCAGACACTCACACACGGTGTGTTTTCGCATTGGACACACGATTGGCGGTGGTATTCGTAGCCTAAGCTTCCATTGGGGTACTCTTCTTGTTTGACCCACACTTGTAAACGGTACACAGATTCTGGTATTTTATTTTCGGATCTACACGCAACATTGCACGCTTGACAGCCGATGCAAAGATTGTTATCGTGGATCATTCCATATTTTTTTGCCATTGTTTTCTCCTCCCCTTACGCTTTTTTGACTTTGACGCCAACAATATGCAGGTTCATACCTGAATTTGGCGAGACCAAAGGCGAATAAAGCGAATTGCTGTTAACACCTTTTCCATACGCACGTTTAAGCTCTTTGCTGATATGACCAAAGCCAAAGTACGCAAACACAGTGTCTTCTCTCACCCCTTTGGTAACAAGTGCTTTGCCCTTTTGGGTGCTGTATTTGTTAGAAACTTCGATCTTGTCGCCATTTTTGATGCCAAGACGTTCTGCCGTTTTGGGGTGAATCCACACCGCCGCATCATCTAAAAGATTGTTCAACCACGCGTTGTTACCGTTGTGCCCGTTGGTACGAACGGCAGATTTGCCATTGATAAAGTAGAGCTCATCCGCTTCTTTGTATTTGTAAGGCTCGTAACTTAAAGCGCCTTTTTTGGAAACGGCTTCGAGTTCTGGGCTGAAAAGTTTGATTTTATGAGGGAAATCGATTGTGCCCTCTTCATTGACTTTGCTCGCCGCACTGGGGTATTTTTTAACAAACTCTGCCACGCTTTTTTTATCTTGTAAAAGCAAAGGCACACCAAAACTAGACATTCCCGTTGCTTTGAGTTTTGCTAAAAGGTCGATGTTATCGCCCACTTGTTGTAAACGGTAATCTTCGATATCTTTGTAAGGGAAATACGCACCAAGTCCCATTTTTTCCGCTAACTCTTTCGCGACTCTCCAACCTGGACGACAATCGCCGATAGGTTCAACCACTTTTTGACGACCGACATCGTACGTTGGGTTTTTACCACCACCCATATTAAACTCTTCATCTCTCTCTAGGTACGTTGTATCAGGAAGAACAATGTCCGCATACCACGCCGTATCGGAAACTTGAATGTCCATCACGACGACCAAATCCATCGCTTTAATCGCTTTGATGACCGTTTCGGTATTGGTTTGTGTCATCACAGGATTGTTACGTGCAATAAACCAACCATGAAGTCTGTAAGGAACACCGGGAAGGTCTTCCAAGGTTGCTTTAGGAATCAACGTAACGATGCCATTGCCTTTTTTTGCCAAGAAAAATTCACTGTCTTTTTCGCCGATACGATCAATACGTGGCACCTCAACTTTAGGGTACGCAGGAATTTTTGGTTTTTTAAGTACGGGCGCTTTGGCGTCACCTTCACCTAGGTATTTATTGTAGAAACCTGCCCCTTTATTGAGGTAGTAACCACCTTCTTGCTCAACGGCACCCACCAAAACGTTACACATCATAATCGCACGACGCAATTCCAACTCTTGAGGTGTTAAGGTAACTCTGTGACAGAAATCGAAAATAGCTTTAGGCGCTGCTTTGGCAAATTCACGAGCCATACGTTTAATCACGTCGGCTGAAATATCACACTCTAACGCCATTTTTTCAGGCGTAAACTCAGCGACAGAAGCTTTAAGTTCCTCAAATCCTTCGCAATATTTCTCAACGAATTTTTTATTGTAAAGGTTTTCGTTAATAAGTGTATGAATAAATCCAAGGACAAACGGAAGATCATGTCCCGGTTTGATCGGGTACCATTCGCTCGCTTTGGCTGCCATCGTTGAAAAACGAGGATCAAGTGAAATGACTTTAGCCCCATGATCCATCGCTTCCATATATTGACGTGCATAGGAGATTACAATGCCCTCAAAGACGTTGTGACTTGCGTTAATGATGTATTTTGCTTTCGCAAAATCACGACTAACACCGTTCTCAAAAATATCATCCATCGCCAAATCGTACGCCAATGGACAGGTCGCTTCATGCCCAAAAAGGTTGTGTGAACCATACGCTTGTGCTAAATTATGGAACCATGTTTTGTTCCAACCGCTACGTGCCGTAAATGCCACCGTATGCGCACCGTGTTTTTGCTTGATCTCATCCAGTTTTTTGGCAATGAAAGTGTATGCTTCGTCCCAACTGACCTCTTTCCACTTTCCTTCCCCTCGCTCACCCACACGCATAATCGGTTTGACCAAACGTTGTGGATCGGAGAGTTGATTGAACCCCGCACTACCACGAGCGCAGACTTTGCCACCTCGTCCTTTATCCGCAGGGCGACCCGCACCTCAACATCACCTCC
>DBTO01000150.1:15367-15637 GCA_002307095.1 Sulfurospirillum sp. UBA1314 | reverse complement strand
CCGCTTTTTGATCGGGAATCACTTTACGTGTCTCTTGGTGTAACTGGTTCGCTTTGTTGAGCAGACGGTGTGACTCTTTGGTATCCGAACTCTTGATCGCCTTTTTGGCTTCGCCAATCGCTTGGTTGAACTCTTTGGACATTTTAGAGTACGCATGGTCAAACTCTTCTCGCACGCGCTCTTTTTCATCGCGTAATGACTCTTTGAGTTTTTCCACTTCACGAAGCCTCGCATCAAGCTCTTCGGAGGTTTTGCGCATCTCAAGCTCTA
>DBTO01000150.1:6380-15084 GCA_002307095.1 Sulfurospirillum sp. UBA1314 | reverse complement strand
GAATGAGCTCATTGAGTTTTTCTTTATCTTCGCCGTACAAAACACGCGCTTCAGCCACCAATGACTGAGGAATGCCATAACGAAGTGCCGTCTCAAACGCGTAACTCCTGCCAATCGTCCCTTTTAAAAAGCCATACGTCGGACGCTCACTTTTTTCATCGTAAATCGCCGCTAACAGTTCGACTTCGGGATGCGTGGCGAGCAAAGAGGCTAGGCGTTTATGGTGCGTGGTGATGACGATTTTCATCTCTTTATCGATGAGCTTTTCGATCATCACTTTAAAGAGATTCGCCGCTTCATCGGCGTCTGTTCCAAGTTCGATCTCATCGACACCAATGAGTGCTACTTTTTTACCAAAGAGTTTGCTAAACTCACTCATCCGCCCTGCAAAGGTGGAGATGTCATTTTTAACATTTTGCGGATCATCCAAAATGGCAAATACCTCTTTGAAAGAGCCAATACTCGAATGTTTCGCATCAATGCGCATCGGAAGGAGGTATTTACTCAAAATCGCTGCCGTCAAAATGGATTTAAGCAGCATTGTTTTACCACCGGCATTTACACCGGTGATCATCAAGACCTGCTTACTAAAATCAATCGTAATCGGTTTGGGATTGGCAAGGGCTGGATGCGCAAAGTTTTCGAGTTTAATGGCATTGCTCTTGGAAGGCAACACAAACTCCATATCTTTTTCTCTGGCGTACGCGACTCTAGCATAGTACGCATCAAAGCGGTCAAACTCTTTGTTCACAAACCCCAAAAATTTGAGCTGTTTGGTAAACACCGACGAGATTTGCTTCGCGTACTTGTACACCAACTCTTCTTTGCGGTCGATCAGTTCACTCTCACGACTCGCCAACTTTGCAAGCGCTTCGGGTACGACATAGAAAAAACCGCTGCTACTGCGCCCGATGACATTGCCTTTTAAAACATGGTTAAACCCACCACGCACCAAAAGTGCCTCTTGGTTGTTGATGTAGTGAATCTGTTTATCGGCAAGGTAAAGAGCGATCTTTTCGGTCGAAATCAGACGGCGAAGCGTGCTATTCATCTCCTCTTTGACCATTTTAAGGCTTTGAGCGATGCTTGCAAACTGTTCATCCACACTGGATTTGAGTTCGCCTTTTTCATCGAAATAGCCACAAATTTGCGCGACTTCAGCAGGAATGAGAATACGCTCCATCCATTCGCCAAGACTTTGGTCGTTCAGCATATGTTTAAGATACTGCATATAATTGATGATCTGTACAAACGCAAAAATCTCACTAAGACGCAAGATGCCCATTTTACTGAGGTGCATCAGTGCCACATCCAAAGAGGGAACTTCAGGCAAAGGCTTCAAGCGATCGCGTGTTAAGAGTTCATGGATCATTTTATAATGAAGGTTCGCATCTCCCTCCATAAACAGAGGTTTTTCGCGCGCTAAAAAGTGTTTAAATCCAGTCGCATAATCGACCAGATCGAGTTTTGAAAAAAGCTTTTCCATGAGGGCGTTACTTCACCTTTTCCAGTTTACATGTAGACATGTCGATCACAATACCTTTGTCCTTTTGGTTTTGATCGTTTGCGATAAAACTAAGCGTTCCATTGACAAACACAAAGGTAGACGATGAGATTTCACGACCACCACAATAGAGTGTTTTACCCTGCTTAAACGCACTAATCATCATGCGATTTGCTTCACTGTTCTCACGATTATGGGCTTCATACCACCACGCAATCCCAATGAAAACCACCAGAAAAAGGAAAAGTCCTATTTTTGCTTTGTGAGAGAATGTACTCTTTTTAGCATAGATCACCGAAACAACCAGAAGTACCACCGCTAAAAAAAGTAAAAATTGCATCACATGGCTCCTCTGAGCTGATAGGTTATGTCCCCTGCACCAAAACTAATGACCAAACCTTCATCAAAAACATGTTGGTTCGCTTCGCAAGGAAATATCTCTATACTATCATTATTTCGGTAAACACGCGGTGGGAAAAGTGGAGCGTAACGTGCGAACTCTTTTTCAAAGTCGATAAAAACCTCTTTTTCCCCTGCACGCCACACCGGTAAAATCACGAGCTGATCGACCCCTTCAAAGCAGTTGACAAAACTTTGTAAATTATCAACCGTGCGTGAATATTTGTGTGGTTGCCAGATAGCGGTAATCTTTTTTAGCCCCATCAGTGCAGCGTATTGTGTCGCAGACTCCAGTGTTGCTTTGATCTCGGTGGGGTGATGCCCGTAATCATCAATCAGTGCAAAGTTTTCATGTTTGCTCAAAAGATCAAAACGCTTTTTGATGCCTTTGTACTGTTTAAGTTTCTCACGCGCCGTTTCCACATCCATCTCATGCAAGCTCGCCAAAATCGCCAGTGACGCATCCAGCGCCATATGCGCCCCTATTCCCCACACCTCAAAACGCCCCAAATCTTTGAGCACAAAGGAGGTAAAAGGCTCACCATCACGCATCACGGTTTCAATACCACTAATGTCACGACTCGGATAGAGACGATCGGCTTCCAGCTCCGTAAGCGTGCTTAAAAAAGGATCTTCTGCGTTAATGACGCGAATCTTCGCACTCTGCAAAAAATGTCTGTAAGCCGCGTAAAATCGGTCATAATCGTAGTTATAATACTCCATATGCTCCGGCTCTGCGTTGGTGACAATCGCGATGTAGGGATTGGAATTTAAAAAGCTCGCATCGCTCTCATCGGCTTCAAAAATAACATTGTTGCCCTCTTTGTAGTACATGTTGGAGCCATACTGCTTACTCTCCGCACCAATGACCAAAGAGCCCTCGACCATCGAAGCGAGCATCGCACTGGTCGTACTTTTGCCATGCGCTCCACAGACTGAGAAAACACGTCTATTTTTCAAGATAAACAAAAGCGCCTCACGACGAGGCATGATCGTCATTCCTTTTTCACGTGCGCGTACAAGTTCGATATTATCGGGTTTAATGACCGCGGAAAAAACGACCAAATCTTGGTCAGTAATGCACGCAGGATCGTGTGGAATATGCACAGGAATGCCCATCTCTTCGAGCCCTGCGGTAATTTTGCTTGCTTTCACATCGGAGCCCGTAATTTCGTAGCCCTCTTGTTTTAAATATTTAGCTAAGGCGGAAAGCCCAATGCCACCAATGCCTACAAAATGAACTTTTTTCAACCAATATCCTTTTTACTTTTTACACACTTTGTTAGAAAGAGGCGATAACCTCTTTGATCTCTTTTAAGATCTGCTCTGTTTTTTCACTGTTTTCTACCAACGCAATGCGCACATAATGCTCGCCGATGCCGCCGCGTCCTAGAAAACGACCCGGTAGCACTTTGATATTTTTTTGCTCATACAGTTTACATGTAAAGCTCAAATCATCCTTCACAGGAAGCCAAACGTAAAACGTGGCATTCACCTCTGGCACACCTAAAATTTCATGTGCAAGGCGCAGATTTTTCGCGTATTGCGCGCGGGTGAGCTCCACATGCTCCATATCGTTCCATGCAAGCGCAGAAGCCATTTGAAGAGGTAAGGGAATCGCCGCTCCCATATAGGTTCGATATTTTGCATAACCATTTAGGATTTTTTCATCTCCCGCGATAAAGCCTGAGCGAAGTCCTGGCGCAGAGCTTCGTTTGGAAATAGAATTGAGCACCAAGACATTTTTAAATTTATCATTGCCTACATGTAAAGCGGCTTCAAGCAAAGAAGCGGGTTTTTCGCCCACATACAGTTCACTGTAACACTCATCGTTGAGCAATACCACATCGTATTTGAGAGCAAATTTCACCCATTCGCCCAGCTCTTCAAGGCTTAAAACTGATGTGGTGGGGTTGTTGGGAAAGTTTAAAATAATCAGATCGGCTTCTTTTAAAGCGGGCAAATTGATGTCCGGTTTAAAGCCATTCTCTTGGGTAAGATTCAGATGCACCACACGCGCACGACTCGCAATCGCCGCACCTTCGTAGATCTGATAAAATGGGTTCGGATACGCCATCACAGGGTTTGGCTTATCGTGCAGCAGGTATTGAGGAAAGCTAAAAAGCACCTCTTTGGTTCCAAATACAGAGATCAACTCAGAACTTTTCAACTCCACGCCAAACCGTTTTTTCATGAAATTACGCTGTGCATCATTGACATACGCTTCGCCCGAAGATTTAGGGTATTTTTTGAGCAGATGCACGTTTTGTTTCAACGCTTCTTGAATAAAATCAGGCGTCTCAAACTGCGGCTCGCCAATGGTGAGAGAAACCTCTGGATACGCACTACTCGGCACAATATCTTTCAATAATTCCGATAATTTTTCAAAGGGATAGGGTTCAAAATGCAATGGTTTTCCTTTTACATGTAAAACAGTTTTTAGTAGGGCATACCAAATTTTTGGGTGATAAGTTCACCCTCTTCATTGATATACAGATAATACAGCAGATCTTTTTTCACGCTTAAGCCTGCTAGATAACGCAGTGCTAAATTGGCTTGCAATGAAGCAATGTGCATCACAATGGGTGCGGCAATGCCAGCAGGTGTTTTATTGCTGATCTGAAACGCTTTAAAACTACTCTTCTCAAAAAAACAGACTTGCCCGTTAAACGCTTCAACGGAGCCGTAAAGCCATGGGGTCTTCACCTCTTTGGCATACAGATCAATGAGAGAGCGTGTCGGCAAATTATCGGTCGCATCGATGATGAGATCGACGTCAATCCCTTTACATGTAAACGCTTCCAAACGACCAATATGCGCCTGAACGTTGACATAGGGGCAACGGCTTTCGATGCTCTCTTTGACCACACTCGCTTTGAGTTTTCCCTCATCGCCTAGTTTAAACGCGATCTGACGGTGGATGTTATGCAGACTCACTTCATCAAAATCAACCAAGTGAATCTCACCAATGCCTGAGCTTCCTAGCGCGTACGCCAAAGAGCTTCCTAGCCCACCGCAACCGATGATCACGATCTTTTTTGCTTGTAAATTTTGCTGTGTCTCTTCTCCCCACAGCTGGACTTGTCTGTGGAAATAGTGCATCATGCGTTTTCTCTTCTGCTCACCTGTTTTTTCCATCCCCACAGTTTGCGTGCTTCGACAAGACTCTCTTTTTCAAGGGTCGCGACCAGCATCTCTTCTTTATCGCCAAGCGTTAACTCCACATCACCAAACGGTGAAATCAAGCTACTTTTGCCGTAAAACTGCCACGTCTCTTCGTCTTTATAACTTCCCACACGGTTTGCGCGCAAGATGTAAACGTTGTTCAGCATCGCGCGCATTTTCAAAAGCTCTTCCCAACGGGATGCTGAGTCAAACGTCGAAGAGGTCGGCGTGAGTACGACATCCACATTTTTCTTCATCACTTCCATCCAAACAGTGTCAAAATGAAGCTCATATCCGCTTACAATTCCAAAGCGAATGCCATTCAATAAAAAGATCGGTAAGGTGTATTTAGAGACCGCATTGGCAAAAAACTTCTCTTCATTCCAATGTTTATAATTAATCAAAAATTGCTGATCGAAAAAATGCACCGATTTGGGAGAAAAATGGGCGTTGCTTTTGTAGCAAAACTCCCCTTTAATGTTCACAATCGGCGCGATAACATGCAAATCATACTCGGCACAGAGTTTTTTGAGCACCTCGATTTTATGGTTCGACTGCTCTTTGATCATCGAAAGTGGCATGCTCTCTAGCTCTTTAAAAAAGCTGTTGAGTGCGTATTCGCTAATCAAAACAACTTCAACCTCTTTTTGCTTACAGATGCGAAAATAGTAATCGAGTTTCGCCTCACTCATCGGAAGTGTGCTGAGTTGCAATGCCGCTATTTTCATGCCAACACTTCCTTCTCTTGCAATTTGGTGTAGGTCAATTTTGCCTCTTCAAGCATCTTGGTCGCCTCTTTGAGAATCGCGATGCCCTCTTGGTACTTTTTCATCCCCTCCTCTAAGGAGAGTTCAGGGTTGGAAAGGTTCTCTAAAATTGTTTTTGCACTCTCAAGTTTTGCTTCAAAACTTTGCTCTTTTTCTGCCATTTTACTCAACCTTTTAGGTGCACTAAACTTTTGATTCCAGTGCTTTTTTAATGTAAAAATCAAATTTATCATACTCAACCAAAAAGGCATCATGCCCATATTGGCTATCGATGCAGACATAATCGACACGGTCAGCTCGTCCCATATTTTCCAGCGTTGTCTTAATCAACGCCATCTCTTCGGGCATAAACAGACAATCGCCTTGAAACGAGATCAGAGTCAGTTTGGCTTTGATATGCTTGATCGAATCTTCCAATGAGTCATAATTACGCGTCGCATCAAAAATATTCATCGCTTTGATGATGTAAAGGTAACTGAGTGGATCAAACCGTTTTGCAAAACTGTAACCGTTGTACTCCATGTAACGCTCGACCTGAAAGCGCCCAAAAAGCTCGTACAAACCGTCCGTCTCAACGTAATTACGCCCAAATTTTTTGTTCATCGAATAAGGACTTAGAAAGCTAATATGCCCCGCCATGCGACCAATTGCAAAGCTCAGCAGTCCCTCTTCTTCAAAATCGGAGGCGTCGTAATTGCCATTTTTAAACCGAGGGTCATTGACGATGCCCTCTATCGCGATTTTATTCCACGCAATCGCCCAAGGACCTGTCGCATACGTGGTCGCAAGCAAAATCACCCGTTTGGCAAAATCAGGATACTCAATGGACATACAAAGACCCTGCATGCCACCCAGTGAACCCCCTATAATCGCGTACGCCTCTTTAATGCCAAGGCGCGTAAAAAGGTTCATTTGCGCTCTGACCATATCGCTGATCGTTAAAACAGGAAATTTCAGACGCAATGGCTCTTTGGTTTTGAGATTGATGCTCATGGGTCCCGTGGAGCCAAAACAGCTTCCCAAAATGTTGACACAGATGACGCAAAACTTCGTCGTATCAATGATCTTGCCATCCCCAATGAGCGGATCCCACCACCCTGCTTTGGTTTCGCCTTCATAGCGACCTGCCGCATGATAACTTCCCGTAAGGGCATGAAAAACCACGATGACATTGCTTTTGGTCTCGTTCATTTCACCGTACATCTCGTATTTGAGATCGTAGGTTTCTAAGATACGTCCACTCTCCAAATAGAGCGGTTCATCAAAATGGGCAACGGTCGTTTGAATTTTCACACAGTTCCTTATTACTTTTTACCACGGTTTTTAGGCAAAGCCCAAAAACCTACGCTCGCCGCTGTGGCACTAAAGCTTGTCTCTTTTGAGACAGAATATTTTTTACATGTAAAAACATATAATACTTAGTTTACTCTGTAATTCGGTGCTTCGTGGGTGATGATAACATCATGCACGTGGCTCTCTTTAAGACCCGCACTTGTAATTTCCACAAATTCCGCTTTCTCTTGGTAATCAATAATATCACGTGCGCCCACATAGCCCATAGATGATCGGAGTCCTCCGACCATTTGGAAGATGACGTCGCGAATGGATCCAGCGTGTGGAACACGTCCTTCAATGCCCTCAGGGACTAGTTTATCTGCCGCTGTTCCCTCTTGGAAGTAACGATCGCTGCTTCCTTTGGTCATCGCGCCGATGCTTCCCATACCACGGTACGTTTTGTATTGACGTCCTTGATAGGTAATAAATTCACCCGGACTCTCATCGGTTCCAGCGAGTAAGCTTCCGACCATAACGCTTTGCGCACCTGCGGCTAACGCTTTAGCAAAATCGCCTGAGTATTTGATACCGCCATCGGCAATGACGGGCACACCATGTTTTTTACCGACTTCTGAGCACTCTTCAATCGCAGAGATTTGAGGTACGCCTACACCTGAGACGATACGTGTTGTACAAATGCTTCCAGGTCCAATACCCACTTTAATGCCATCCACGCCTGCAGCCACTAAGGCTTCCGCCGCTTCGGAGGTTGCGATATTGCCTGCGATAATGTCGATTTTAAGCTCTTTTTTGATCAGTTTAACCGTATCGATAATGCCTTTTGAATGACCATGTGCTGAGTCCAAAACCAACACGTCCGCACCTGCTTCTTCTAAAGCGCGTGCACGATCCAATTGTCCCACACCAATGGCAGCACCGACACGAAGTCTTCCAAAACTGTCTTTGTTCGCATGCGGATACTCTTGACGTTTTTTGAGATCTTTGATCGTAATAAGCCCTGCAAGTTTATTGTTTTCATCGACGATAGGAAGTTTTTCTACTTTATTGGTCCTAAAAATCGCCTCAGCGTCATCCAAGGTTGTTCCTTTTTTGACGGTAATCAGAGGCATTTTAGTCATCAACTCTTCGACGTTTTTGCTGTAGTCATTTTCAAAACGAAGATCACGGTTGGTTAAAATACCAATGAGTGTATCATTATCATCAATGACAGGAACGCCTGAAATGCGGTACTCTGACATAATGCTAAGCGCTTCTTTAAGCGTAGCGGTTGCTTTAATCGAGACAGGATCGATGATGATACCACTCTCACTTTTTTTAACCCGTCTGATCTCGCGCACCTGAGATTCGATGTCCATATTTTTGTGAATAATACCAATACCCCCAAGACGCGCCATCATAATTGCCGCACGATGTTCCGTTACCGTATCCATTGCCGCAGAGACAAGAGGGATATTGAGAGTGATATTTTTCGTTAATTTTGTTTTAATATCGACCTCTTTGGGCAAAATCTCTGAATATTTTGGAACCAATAATACGTCTTCGAATGTTAATGCTCTTTTTCTAATTTTCATGG
>DBTO01000150.1:1775-6033 GCA_002307095.1 Sulfurospirillum sp. UBA1314 | reverse complement strand
CACCGTACGCTTGAGCGATCAATTGACCACCAACAGGAAGCCCTTTACTATCGTTTCCAAGAGGAACTGAAATACCTGGGAGTCCTGCAAGGTTGAGTGAAATCGTGTAAATATCACTCAAATACATTTCCAATGGATCGGCTTTTGAACCAAACTCGAAGGCAGTGGTTGGCGTGACTGGCATAAAAATCAGATCTGCCTCTTTAAAAATCGCCTCATACTGCGCCTTGATAAAATGGCGCGCCTTTTGTGCTTTGATGTAATACGCATCGTAATAACCACTGCTTAAAACAAACGTCCCTAGCAAAATTCTTCGCTTAACCTCTTCGCCAAATCCAAGGCTTCGGCTTTGAATAAACATCTCTTTGAGGTTTTCATTGCTGCCACGGTTGCCATAACGAACACCATCGTAACGGCTCAAGTTCGCACTCGCTTCAGCGGTGGCAATCACATAATACGCCGCGATGTCATATTTGTTGTTGATAAAATTGCGATAAAGAATGGTATGACCCGCTTTTTCAAGCGCACGAATACCGTCCATCATGCGTTCACGCACTTCAGGACTCGCTTCGTTCAAATAATTTTCAATCACAGCGATCGTCATTTTACGATCCGCATTGAGCTTATCTGCCACACTTTGATGCGCTATAGTGGCACTCGTAGAGTCTTTGGGTTCATTCCCTGCGATAATGTCATACAAAATCGCGGCATCCTCGACATTTTGTGTAATCGGTCCAATCTGGTCGAGTGAACTTGAATAGGCACCCAAACCGTAACGACTCACTTTGCCATAGGTGGGTTTAAGTCCTACACAGCCACAAAAAGCGGCAGGTTGGCGAATACTTCCACCCGTGTCACTGCCAAGGGCTGCAATGGCGATGCCTCCAGCAACTGCCGCAGCACTGCCGCCACTGCTACCGCCTGGGACGCATTTGGAGTTGTGTGGGTTGAGCGTTTTACCATAAAATGAAGATTCGGTGGAGCTTCCCATAGCAAACTCGTCCATATTGGTTCGACCAAACGGAGAAAGCCCATGACGAAGCATGTTATCGATGACGGTCGCGTTGTAAGGAGCGACATAGCCTTGCAGGATGTTCGAACCGCTCGTCACTTCCCAACCATTCACTTGAATATTGTCTTTAATCGCAATCGGAATGCCAGTACCGCACTCACTGATCGGTTTACATGTAAGCTGTTCAATGTACGCACCCAGCTCTTTTTTCGCTTCAATCGCTTTTTTTAAATCTTCGCGTATCTCAGCAATGGCTTCCGCAGGGAGACCTAATGCCTCTTTCAACGTAATCAATGGTGATCCTTTAACTTTTTCGTTCTTTGATTGATCAGATAAACACACACACCAATGACCGCAAAAATCGCACCAATGGTTGTGAAAACAAAGCTAAGCTCCACAGGAGCGCTTAAATCAATCATTGAGTGCCTCATGACATCGATGGCACAGCTCTTCTTCGCTTTTTGATCGGTATTTCCAACAACGTGGGCATTTGCATTTCGTTGCTTTGAGGATTTTAAACGTATCGCCGGATACTTCAAATACGCCCATCTCACCCTCTTCGTTGTGTTCGATCACTTTACTGACCGTAAACCAATCTTCCGCGTCCACTTTTTCCAATGCCGCAATTTTCGCTGATGTGGTTTGAAGCACTAGCTCTAGGGTTGATTTGATAATTTTCTCTTTTTTCAGTGCATCGACGATCTCAAAGAATTTCTCACGCGCTTCGACCATATACGCTTCATCAAACGCCGTTGTCATCGCAGGAAGTGATTCATACACAAGATCAAACACACTCTCACCTTTTTGTTTTAAAATGGCAGGTGCGTACTCCATCATCTCATCAATCGTATAGGTCAAGGTTGGTGCCATTAAGACCATCAATTTCTCCGCAATAAGCGCCATTGCACTCTGCGCTGAGAGACGAATCGTGTCATTTTTAGCGTTGCAGTAAAGCCTATCTTTAGAAATATCGAGATAAATTCCGCTGAGTTCCACGGCAATGAAATGGTTCAGAAGTGCAAATCCTTTTGAGAATTCATACTCTCTAAAGTAACCCTGCGCCTCATCAAACACGGCTTTGGCATGCACTAAAATCCACTGATCAAGCACACCCATCTGCGCGTAGGGCAAAATCGTCTCTAAATCGTTGATATTTGCCAGTAAAAATCGGAAAGTATTTCTAATTTTTCGGTACTGCTCGCTGATCTGTTTTAAGATATTGTCGCTGATTTTAAGATCGGTTGTGTATTCACTGGTTCCAACCCAAAGACGCAAAATCTCGACACCATGGCTTTTTGCAATATCGGTCGGAGCAACCACATTGCCCTTGGATTTGCTCATCTTTTCGCCCTTCTCATCGACCGTAAATCCGTGTGTTAAGATTTTACCGTACGGTGCAATGCCGTTATTGGCGGTGCTGACTAAAAGAGAGCTTTGGAACCAACCGCGATGTTGATCGCTTCCTTCCAAGTACATCGACGCTGGGTAATCGCCTGCGTCGTAATCAGGCGACTGAAGCACCGCTTTCCACGTACTTCCGCTGTCAAACCAGACATCCAAGATGTCCATGACTTTTTCAAGGTTTGCAGGCTTGTAACCGCTGTTTGCAACCAAAAGATCTTCAATCTCCAAATCCCACCACGCATCCGCACCTTTTTCTTCAAAGATGTTGGCAATATGCGTCACAACGTTGGTATCAAAGATCGGTTTCCCCGTTGTTTTATCTCTAAAAAATGCGATAGGAACACCCCAGTCACGTTGACGAGAGATACACCAATCAGGACGATTTTCGATCATCGAACCTAAACGGTTGATGCCCGATTTTGGGTAAAAACGAACCTTCCCCAGTTCATCCATCGCCATTTTACGAAGGCTCTCACGTCCACCAACGGCTTCATCCATCGCCACAAACCACTGTTTGGTTGCACGGTAAATAACCGGCTGATGCGTTCTCCAGCAAAATGGATACGAGTGGGTGAATTTGGAGCATTTTAAAAGTCTATCGCCTAAAAGCTCTAAAATACGCTCGTTGCATTTAAAAATATGCTCGCCTACAAAACTTTCCGCATCGGGAAGCAGTCCTAAACGAACGACCGTCTCATCGTAACAACCGCGCTCATCGACTGGCATAATGACTTCAAGGCCGTAACGAAGCCCTACTTTGTAGTCATCATCGCCGTGCCCCGGAGCCGTGTGAACACAGCCACTACCGCCATCCATTGTGACATGTTCGCCTAATACAAACTGTGATTTACGACCATTAAGTGGACTGATCGCAAAGCTGTTTTCAAGCACACTGGCTTTAAACGTTTTGACGATTTCGCCTTTCACCACACCTTGCTCTAGAAGCTTTACATGTAAAGGCTCAGCGACGATGTAACCGTCACTGGTGAGTACATAATTTTCTTCGGGGCTAAAGGCAATTCCCACGTTGGCAGGCAGTGTCCAAGGCGTAGTCGTCCAGATAATGACCGAAGCATCCGTACTAATCTCCAGTTTTGCTTTCGCCTCAGGAGTGAGTGCAAACGCGACAAAGATAGAGTAGTCTTCTTTGTCTTCATACTCCACTTCGGCTTCGGCTAAAGCACTTCTTGCTGCCCATGACCAGTAAACAGGTTTACTGCGCTCAACCAAAAGTCCTTTGTCTGCAACACCGCACAATGCACGGTAAATGTCCGCTTCAAATTTAAATTTCATCGTCATATACGGATTATCCCAATCGCCAATGACGCCTAGGGATTTAAACTCTTCACGTTGAATATCAATAAATTTACGCGCATGTTCACGACACAATTCGCGAATTTTGCTTTTAGGCAGTGCGTCTTTTTTCTCTTTTCCAAGGTTTTTTTCAACCTGTTGCTCAATCGGCAAACCATGGCAATCCCAACCCGGAACATAACGAACTTTCTCACCAAAAAAATAGTGGGTTTTAACGATCACATCTTTAAGAATTTTATTGAGTGCATGCCCGATGTGAATGTGCCCATTGGCGTAGGGAGGGCCATCGTGAAGAATAAATGTCGTTGGGGCATTTTCTCTGTTTTGAATCATTTTTGCATAAGCGCTCTCTTCTTTGGAAAACCACTTAGCATAGCGTGCAGGCTCGTTTTGAGGGAGGTTTCCGCGCATTGGAAAATCGGTCTGAGGAAGAAGCAAGGTCTCTTTATAGTCCATCTATTTATCTCTCCTTGGAAGCTACAACTCTTTACATGTAAGCTCTCTAAAATGAGGCAAGTTTATCTAAAA
>DBTO01000150.1:0-1469 GCA_002307095.1 Sulfurospirillum sp. UBA1314 | reverse complement strand
TACGGTATAATGTGCGATACGTTATGACTCAAAGTTTTGCTCTGCCAACGGCGTTGGCAAGTGTTAATTAAAGCACCAAATGGTGCGTGGGCTTTCTGCCGAGGAAAACCCAGTGTTAACGTAGTTTTTAAAGCTTTGCTTCAAAAACGTGTTAAGAGTTCTTCATGAACTCTATTAAAAAAATAAAAAAAGGTACTCTTATGAAAAGCTCTTTGATCGTTGTGGGAAAAGCATTGCGATACAATCTGCCATTTTTAAATTACATTCACGCAACCATTACCAAACATCTGGATCTTCCCGATCAAACCGTCTACATCGATAAAAACGATAAAGATCTTTTTTTCGTCCTCGAAGAGTCCATTGCGCATGCCGATGAAATCGTCATTGTAACCTCCAATGACAGCTTCAATCTGGTCAATAAAGTCATCGCAACACTGGGCGAAGAGTCATTAGAACTCAAAGGTGGCATGCTGATTCCCTCCAAAGCGGTTCGTTTTGAAGACAATAGCTATCTTTTAGACCGTTCTGGCAAGCACATCAACGTCATCAAAGCACGTGAAAACAGACAATTACCGCCACTTTTGATTCAAAACAGTAACACTTCGGCACTTTTTTCGATTATCAACATTGATGAAGATTCCCTTAAAATTCTCGTCGAACCACTGGCTCAAAACTATGAAATTCGCATTACACCGACCACTATTATTGATGGCTGGATCAATGTTGAAGCGATCTCCAACAAATACGGTAATTTGGAGAGTTTCTTTAAAGCCGTCAAAGCACTTCTACCTCAAAAAGTTATCAATCACCCCGATGTCATCATGCACATCGCGCAATGTTTGGAAAGTGAAGGACAGACACTCAGCATTGCCGAGAGTTGCACGGGAGGTCTGATTGCCTCAATGCTCACCAAACGTTCAGGCGTTTCGGCTGTTTTTAAAGGTGGGCTTGTGACCTACTCCAATGAGATTAAAGAGTCATGGCTCGGTGTCAGTCCCGAAACGATTGATCAATTTGGAGCAGTCAGTGAACTGTGCGTGCGTGAAATGCTAGAAGGTGTGCTCAATGCGAGTCTCTCTGATTACGCGATTGCCACCAGTGGCGTAGCTGGTCCTACAGGGGGAAGCATTGAAAAACCTGTGGGAACAGTCTATGTAGGGGCACGCAATAAAAGAGGTGATGTACTTATTGAGCGGCTTCTTTTGGAAGGTGATCGAGAGTACATTCAAACGCAGAGTGCCTATCATGCTTTAAAGTTGCTTTTACATGTAGGCGAGAGTATTTTTTTAAAAAGTGAAAAAATGTCTTGACAAATGAAATTTTTTTCTCTATAATTTCAGCCTCATTACGAGAAGAACGGTGAATGACTCGTTAGCTCAGTCGGTAGAGCATCTCCCTTTTAAGGAGGTGGTCGATGGTTCGAATCCATCACGGGTCACCATTATTATTTGTGCGACCCCATCGTCTAG
>DBTO01000124.1 GCA_002307095.1 Sulfurospirillum sp. UBA1314 | reverse complement strand
TCTGTTTAAGTGGAGAACTTGCATCAATTTGAGCAAATTTCAACCTCGCCTCTTCTACTTTCTTCTCTTTAAGCAATTCATACCCCTCTTGAAGCAGCACCAATCCAGAAAGTAACTCTCCTTTTGCTGTTGCATTCTCATCAAGTTGCGAAAGCTGATACGTTGCTAAATCCGCTAAAATAGGATCTTCTTTTGAAAGTGACACACTTTTCAGTGCTTCAACATCACCTTTAGCCAGTGCTGACTCAAAAAGATACATTGTGTAAAGCTTTGGATTTTTCGCTTTGAGTGTTTCGCGTGCAGCCGTATTGTTAGCATCTTTGAGGAGCACTTGATAGGCAACATTGGAAGCTTTTAAGCGACTTCCTGCCATAAGATCATTGATAGCATATCCACCAGCGGCAAATGCTAAAAGCACTAATGCAGCGATGATATAGTTCTTATTGCGATTAAAGAAACGCTCACTCTTAATCATACCTTCTAAAAATTGCTCTTCGGTACTGATCTCGTCTTTAACTGCTTTAATATTCTCTTGAAGTCCCAAACACTATCCTTAATAAGCAATTTTAAAAAAACATGCCAAAGTTTATCACAAGAAATATAAAAAGGGACTAATAGCACTCTGCTACCGTTTCAGTATGCAGCAAAAGAGAATTTGCTATAATCAATTTTTAAAAAGATTTAAGGATTTCAAACCATGAAAATTGATAATGAACTGCTCCAAAAGTTAGAAAGACTCTCTTCCCTAAAAATCAGCGATGAAAAAAGAGAAGGTGTGATTAACCAACTGAGTGAAATTGTCTCTTTTGTTGAAAATCTGAATGAACTCAATCTTGAAAGCGAAGAGGCAACGTTCACAACGGTAGCTGGTGGTACGCCATTCCGTGAAGATATTCCCAGTGTTAATGCTGAGATTGTTAAAACGATTTTAGCCCATGCACCCCAAAGTGAAAATGGCTTTTTTGTCGTTCCAAAAATTATCGAATAAGCCCATTTAAGGAGAAAACATCATGAGTTCACTCAATATTAAAGCATTATTAAAAAATGTGGTCGCCTATAAAGCGTCCGATCTACACCTTGTAGGTCGCAGTGAACCTCAGATTAGAATTGATGGAAAACTCGTTCCTTTAGATATGGAACACCTTAGTGGTACTGTCATTGAAGAGCTCTGTTATACCCTTATCACCGATAAACAAAAAAAGAAACTGGAAGAAGAGAAAGAACTCGATTTTGCGATTATGTTTCCTGATATTGGCCGTTTCCGTGCAAACTACTATTATACAATCAATGGTGATTTAGCCGCCGCATTTAGAATTATCCCTATTGAAATTCCTTCCCTTGATGATCTTAATGCTCCCATAGTGTTTAAAGAGATTATTAAACGCGAAAAAGGACTTATTCTGGTCACGGGTCCTACAGGAAGTGGTAAATCAACGACGTTGGCAGCCCTTTTAAATGAAATTAACCTTTTTGAACATCGTCATATTATCACCATTGAAGATCCTGTAGAGTTTATTCATAGCAACAAAAAATGTCTTTTTTCACACCGAAATGTCGGCGAAGACACCAAAAGCTTTGCAAGGGCACTCAAATTTTCTCTCCGCCAAGATCCTGACATTATCCTTGTTGGGGAGATGCGAGATCAAGAGACGATTAGTACGGCTATCACCGCTGCTGAGACGGGTCACTTGGTTTTAGGAACCTTACACACCAACTCCGCCGTTCAAACGATCAATAGAATTGTTGACAGTTTTGATGGACCCGAACAGGTACAAGTGCGTAATATGTTAGCAACGTCACTGTATGCCATTGTTTCGCAAAGCCTTCTCCCTAAAATTGGTGGTGGTAGAGTTGCGATTCATGAGATCATGATTAATAATGCAGCCATTGCCAATCTAATTCGTGAAAATAAGATTCACCAAATCTATTCTCAAATGCAACTCAATCAACAAAAAACAGGTATGGTCACGCAAACTCAAGCCATGATGAAACATCTTAAAGCAAACCTGATCACCAAAGAAGATGCCATTCGTTACTCGACGCAACCGCAAGAGCTCCTAAACAATATGGGCATCTAAAGCGAAGGTTTTACTAATATTACAGCTTATTCAAGCTATACTAAAGCACTAAAAAATCTAAAATAATGGGTAAAAAGGCACCTATGGACATGAACAATGGTAATCATATCGCAGAAATGGTTTTTCAACTTGCAGAAGAGAGCTTTGCAAAACTCAAAGATTTAAACATTCCTCCTTATCCCAAATATTATCATGACACATTTGTCGAAACCATGCAAAAAAATGGTGACGCTGAAATCTTGGATCTCTCAAAAAAGCACGGTTATCTTTTCTCTAATGCATCACATGAAGAGCTACTCAGCGAAAACTGCTTTGGTTTAATGAAACAAGGATTAGAAGCGTTTGTCAAATCCAATGATAACCTTAAAACGATTTCCGATGCAACCGCCATTAACATTGATGCGATTAAAAAAGATTATGAGAGTGTTGACACGCACCAAATTCTTCAAGCCTTTGATAACTTTCAAGATAAAATCTTTCAAGAGCTCCAAGCGGCCGATGAAACCATTGTAAAACTTAAACTCGAAGTGGAACGTTTGGAGCGTGAATCAAACATTGATCCACTAACAAAAGCCCATAACCGAAGAGTTTTGATCAAAGATTTAGAAGAGTTACTTAGTTTTGGTAAAGATACGGATCTTGATATGCATCTTGTCATGTTTGATGCGGATGATTTCAAACAGATCAATGACTCATTTGGTCACATTGCTGGGGATAAAACACTGATCTTTCTATCCAAGTTAATTCAAAACTCACTTCGACGAGGTACACGTATTTATCGTTACGGGGGTGAAGAATTTGTGGTTATTCTTAACCGCACCTCTCGTGAAGAAGCGCATAAGATTGTTGATCGTATCATTAAAGAGACGAGTGACAGTAAATTACTGTATAAAAACCACGACATTCATTTAACACTCAGTGCAGGAATTTGCTCTCATCAACACCCCATGAGTGTGGATGACCTTTTAGATAAAGCAGATAAAGCGTTGTATGAAGACAAACGTAATGGTAAAAATTGTTTTAGGAGTGCACATTAATGGCAAACTTTTCTTTGTTTGATATTATTTCTTTAGCTTTAATCCTTATTTTAGGTATTAAAGGCATTATCAATGGCTTTGTCAAAGAAGTGTTTGGTCTTTTAGGCATTATTGGCGGTATTTACTTTGCTTCACGCTATGCACACATTGCAGGAAAAATGATCAATGATCATCTTTTTGCCTTTGGAAATCAAGCATCCCTCTACCTTTTTGGCTTTGTTGCCGTTTTGATTGTTGTATGGATCACATGTATCTTTTTAGGATACTTGATCGCACAAGCACTGAGTCTGAGTGGTCTGAGTACAATTGACAAATTGGCTGGCTTTGCCGTTGGAAGTATGAAAATATTTTTAGTGTTTGCCGTGTTTGCGGTTGCACTGAGTAACATTGCATTTATCAAAACACGAATAGAGCCTTATGTTGCTAATAGTATTATGTTCCCCCTCTTTTTAGAGACGGGAAATTATATTGTCAAACTTGACACAAATGCCATGTTTGAGAGCCTTCAGCCTAAAGAGAATACAAATCCTTAAGAGAGGTCACAATGAATACATTTGAAAATCTTGAATACAACTCTTTACTCACAAGCTTTAAAGAGCTCTTGAAAAACAATAGTTTAAAATTCACAAAGCAACGTGAAGTTGTTTTAAAAACCTTGTACGAGCGAAATGAACATTTTACACCTGAAGATCTCTATATTTTTCTTAAAAGCACGTACCCACAGCTTAATATTGGTATTGCTACGGTGTATCGTACACTTAACCTTTTGGAAGAGTCTCATATGGTCACTTCCATCTCTTTTGGTGTGGCAGGTAAAAAATTTGAGCTTGCCAACAAACCGCATCACGATCATATGATTTGTAAAACATGCGGGCTTATCATCGAATTTCAAAACGATAAAATCGAACAGCTTCAACTAGAGATCGCGAAAGCGAATCACTTTCACATTACTAGCCATTTGATGCAACTGCGTGGTCTTTGCGAAAAATGTGCTAAAGAAAAAAGCTAACAGAGTGCTTGCAAAAGTAGTTTTGCAAGCAGAAAAAGCACCAAGGGTGTGTGGGCTTTCTGCCTAAGAAACCCCCGTGTTAACGTAGTTTTTAGAGCTTTGCTTTAAAAACGTGTCAAGAGTTTTGTAAAAGCTCTACTATTAGAAAAGAGGAAGCAATTTGTTATTTCAGGACCAATACCAACAACAACGTATCGAGAAGGGAAAAGCGCTCCAAGCACTTGGTCACAACCCTTACAGACACAATATTATCAAAGACACCAGTACCAAAGAGTTTTTAGAATGCTATGAATATGTGATTGAGAGTGAACTCAAGCGTGATGAGAACAAGAACAATACCGTTGTAGGACGTATTAAATTTTTACGCCATATGGGAAAAGCAGCGTTTGCAAAAATCGAAGACGAACAAGGGCTACTTCAAATCTATTTTAGTCGTGAGTCCATCGGTGATGCCTGGTTTGATGAAGCCAAAAAACTGGTTGAAGTCGGCGATATCATTAGCGTCACAGGTTTTCCATTTGTTACCAAAACGGGTGAACTCTCTTTACATGTAAAGACGTTAGAAGTCGCTACCAAGTCCATTGTACCGCTTCCTGAGAAGTTTCATGGCCTTCAAGATAAAGAGCTTAGATACCGCAAACGTTACCTTGATATGATTATGAACGCAGATGTACGCAAAACCTTTAAAATCAGAAGTAAAATTGTCAGTGAAATTCGTCATTTCTTTGAAGAACGAAGCTTTTTGGAAGTTGAAACTCCGATGATGCACCCTATTGCAGGTGGCGCAAATGCGAAGCCTTTTATCACCCATCATAATGCACTAGGTGTTGATCGTTACCTTCGCATTGCACCCGAACTTTACCTTAAACGTCTTGTAGTAGGAGGTTTTGAAGCGGTTTTTGAGATCAATCGTAACTTTAGAAATGAAGGAATGGATCAAACCCATAACCCTGAATTCACAATGATTGAGTTTTACTGGGCGTACCATAATTACCATGATTTGATGCGTCTGACCGAAGAGATGTTTGATGTGCTCCTCAAAAAACTCAAACTCCCTCGCAAACTTCCTTACGGTGATTTCGAAATCGACTTTTCAAAACCATTCCGTAAAATTGGCTTTAGAGCAGCGCTTGCAGAAATTGGTGATATTCCCGATCACATTCTCGATGATCGCGCTCAAATTGTGACCTATATTACCCATAAAGGATTTAGTGTTGAGCAAAATCTAAGCCTTGGTAAACTCTACGAAGAACTTTTTGATCTTTTTGTGGAAGAGAAACTGATTGATCCAACTTTTATCATGGATTACCCGATTGAAATTAGCCCACTCGCACGCCGAAGTGAAATCGATCCAAATATTGCAGAGCGCTTTGAGCTCTTCATTGCAGGGCGAGAGATCGCCAATGGATTTAATGAGCTTAACGATCCTATCGATCAATACGAACGATTTGCAAAACAGTTACAGGCTAAAAATGCCGGCGATGATGAAGCCCATGAGATGGATGAAGATTATGTCTATGCTCTAGGGTATGGTTTGCCACCAACGGCAGGACAAGGGCTAGGAATTGACCGTTTGACGATGCTACTTACTAATGAGTTATCAATCAAAGACGTGATACTTTTCCCAGCAATGAAACCCCTTGGTGAAACCGATGAACAAACACAAAAAGATGAGGAATAAAAATGAGTATTCTAAAAAATATTGACCCCGCTATTTACGATCTAACTGTAAAAGAGTTGAACCGACAATGTGACCATTTAGAGATGATTGCAAGTGAAAACTTTACCTATCCTGCTGTTATGGAAGCCATGGGCAGTGTTTTTACCAACAAATATGCTGAAGGTTATCCTGGCAAACGCTACTATGGTGGTTGCGAATTTGCTGATGCAGTTGAGCAACTGGCGATTGATCGTGTGTGTAAACTCTTTGGCTGTACGTATGCGAATGTGCAACCAAATTCAGGTAGTCAAGCGAACCAAGGTGTCTACCAAGCGCTGCTTACCCCATTTGATAAAATTTTAGGTATGGATTTAAGCCACGGTGGTCACTTAACACACGGTGCGAAAGTGAGCAGTTCGGGTAAAACGTATTCGAGTTTTTTCTATGGTGTTGAGCTGGATGGTCGCATTAATTATGAAAAAGTAAGAGAAATTGCGCACATTGTTAAACCTAAAATGATCGTTTGTGGTGCCAGTGCGTACCCACGTGAAATTGATTTTGCTAAATTTAGAGAGATCGCCGATGAAGTCGGTGCGTATCTTTTTGCCGACATCGCACACATTGCAGGTCTTGTAGCAGCAGGTGAACATCCAAGTCCGTTCCCACACTGCCATATTGTAACATCAACAACACACAAAACGCTTCGTGGTCCTCGTGGTGGTATCATTCTTACCAACGATGAAGAGATCGCTAAGAAAGTCAATAGCGCGATCTTCCCTGGTATTCAAGGTGGTCCATTAGTGCATGTCATTGCTGCTAAAGCGGTTGGGTTTGCAGAAAACTTAAAACCAGAGTGGACAGTGTATGCGAAACAAGTCCGTGCCAATGCCAAAGTTTTGGCAAACGTACTCATTAAACGTGGTTATGACATCGTGAGTGGCGGTACTGATAACCATTTGGTACTCGTTTCATTTTTGAACAAAGAATTTAGTGGTAAAGAGGCTGATCTAGCCCTTGGTCGTGCAGGCATCACAGTCAATAAAAATACGGTCCCTGGTGAAACCCGAAGTCCGTTTGTCACCAGTGGTGTTCGCATCGGTTCACCTGCTTTAACCGCACGTGGTATGAAAGAGAAAGAGTTTGAAATTATTGCCAATAAAATTGCCGATGTTTTAGATAATATCAACGATGAAGCGTTACATGTAAAGATTAAAGATGAGATGAAAACGCTTGCAAGCAACTTTATTATTTACGACAGACCAACCTACTAAGGGAAATTATGTACACCATTGACGTCTCTCTCATCAAAATGATTACGGATCACTATTGGATCAAACGTGACACTATTGTCCAAAAGATCGATTTTGGAGGGAGAGTCTTTTTTGACAAATACGAGCGCATTGATCAGCCTTTGAACAACAGTATCATCAGAGATCATCTTGATGGAAAAATCACCGTTGCACACTCGCTGATTAACCGCTTTGATAAAGTCGAAAACATTGTTTTTGACTATAATGGAAGAAATACCGAGCGATTTTGGCATAGGGCACAACTTTTGCTTAGAGAAGAGGGATTCATCAATTTTACGGCGTATAAAAGTAAAACGGAGGGTCATCTGCATCTGTATGTTCATAAAGGTCATACTACCTTGCAAGAGGGGTATCAGATCGCTAAAATGCTCTCAGCAAAGCTTGCACAAAAGCTTCCGCGCGAGTGGAGAATGTTCCCAACACAGGAGCTTCCAAAAGAGTTTAACATTTTGGCACTGCCTTATGACTTGTACCAAAAAGAGCGAGGCGCTTCTTGGTCGAAGCATATGTAGTTACAACATCATTCTAAGGAGAACCGATGGAAAATAGAAATGAGCTTAGTGATATTGTGTTAGAAAAAGGGGATAATAAGACCCTTAAAATGAAGCGTATCCTTATTTTAGTTGCTTTTTTGATTCTTGTCTTTTTGGTCGCACTCGCAAGCATGAAAGTAGCAAACAAAGATCCAGGAAAAGACACTTCTAAGTTAATTTTGCCACCTGAACCGACGCAAGAGACACAAATTCCTAAAGATGACCAACTCTTTAAGCAAGTGCCCATTATCGAAGAGAACCCTAAAAAAGAGAGTTTTGAAGATATGATCAAAACGCTTAAAGAAAAAGAGGCTCAAAAACAAGAAGATTCAAAGGGCACTGACGCGAAATCCAAAGAATCAACCACAACGCCAGTCACAACAACACAACCTGTGAAGGAAGTGGCTCCTGCCAAAGCAAAAGAGGCAACGCCTGCAAAAGTTAAAGAAGAGCCAAAGGCACAACCTCTGCTTCGTAGTACCGAAGTAAGCTCGAGCGAGAAAGCATCTACTGGCGGAAGCGCCGATGCAGGAATTTATGTTCAAGTAGGCGCTGTTGCGACAACACCTGAGGCAAAACAACTGAATGATATTAAATCCAAAGGGTTTGAGTATAAACTCTACACGACCGTGGTTAATGGCAATAAAGTAACGAAAATCTTAATTGGACCGTATGCCAAATCAAGTGATGCCGAAAGTGCGCTTGTCCTTATTCGTTCAAGTGTGAACAAAAACGCATTTATTTACAGGGTGAAGTAAGGTGCTAAGCTCTCGTAAAATTCTTTTCGATCAGCTCACCCCGATTACGATCTTTGCAAAATTGCAGGATTATTTTCAAGGTGAGCTCTGCTTTTTGTTTGAAAGTGCCATCAACAACAATGATGGCAACTTTAGTTTTCTCTTTATTGGCGCACGCGAGCGTGTCATTCACCAAAATGATCTGGCGGTACACATCGATGAAGAGGGCATCTCTCACGATTTAGGCGCTAACCCGTTTACCTTTTTAAAAAAACGCTACGCAGAACTGGATAAAACGCTCTACCAAAACTATGCCAAAGAGCTAGGTGTTGGCTTTATAGATGGTTTTATCGGTTACATCGGTTATGATGCTGTGAAGATTTTTGAGCCGCGCTTACGCTCACACATGGATGGGCTCAAAGATGAGCTTCACATTCCCGAAATCGACCTGATGCGTCCTAAACTCGTCTGTACCTTTTCGCATAAAACCAATACACTTGTCTTAAGCACATTTGTACCTCACATTGCAGCTCAACTGGATGCCATTGAGGCGACCCTTAAAGAGCCTCATCATCACATCCCAATTCAAACAGCGATTGTCGATAAAAGCAAAAGTTCGTTTGCGCTTTCCAAAGAGCACTTTTTTGAGATGGTTGCACAAGCTAAAGAGATGATTCGTAGTGGAGATGTTTTTCAGATTTTGATGTCGAATCGTTTTACCCAGTACGCGAAAATTGATCGTTTGAGTTTTTACCGTATTTTGCGCCAGAAAAATCCATCACCATATATGTTTTATCTCTCCTATCCCACATTTGCGATCATCGGCAGTTCACCTGAAGTGATGGTCGGACTCAAAGATGGGCGCATAACGCTTCGCCCGATTGCAGGCACACGCAAACGCGGATCGACGTATGAGAAAGATATGGCGTACGAAAAAGAGATGCTGAGTGACGAAAAAGAGCGTGCGGAGCATTTGATGCTGATCGATCTTGGACGCAATGACCTTGGTCGCGTGGCAAAAGTGGGCAGTGTGAAAGTTAAAGAGATGATGCGTGTGGAACGTTATTCTCACGTCATGCACATGGTCAGTGACATCGAAGCAGTGCTCGATGCCAAATACGATATGTTTGATCTTTTTGCAGCCACCTTTACCGCTGGAACGATGACTGGAACACCTAAGATTCGTGCGATGGAGCTTATTAGCGATTTTGAAGGTTTGAAGCGAAGCTTTTACAGTGGAGCGGCGGGTTATTTTGGATTTGATGGCAATATGGACAGCTGCATTATGATTCGAACCGCTTACCTCGACGAGGAGAAGATTATTTTCCAAGCAGGAGGTGGCATTGTGGCGGATAGCAAACCAGAGCTTGAATACCTCGAAGTAACCAATAAACTAGGTGCCATGACCAGCTCGCTTGATGACCTTAGAGAGTAACTGCTCATGTTACTCTTTAGTATTTTTGGCGACCCCGTTGCGCATTCGATCTCCCCAAGATTGCATAACTCCGTTCTTGCAGGACTTGGCATTGATGGCTGTTATGTTCGCCAAGCCATTACCGATCCTCTAAAACTTCTCTCAACCTTTCATGCGATGGATTTAACGGGTGCGAATGTGACCGTTCCTCATAAAGAGGCAGCGTTTGCACAGTGTGATGAAGTGCGAGGAGTTGCCAAAGAGATCGGCGCGGTCAATACCTTGGTCAAAGAAGGAACACGTGTCATTGGTTACAACACCGATGCCGAAGGTTTTTATGAAGCGATTAAAAGCTTTGGCGCTATCAAAAATGCTCTTATTTTAGGCGCAGGTGGAACGGCAAAAGCGATTGCAATGATCTTAAAAACACACCAAATTGAAGCAACAATTCTCAACCGTTCCGCATCAAGGCTTACTTTTTTTGAAGCCAAAGGCTTTACATGTAAAACATGGGAGACGTTTAGCCCCATCCCTTACGACCTCATCATCAACACCACATCAGCAGGACTCAAAGAGGAAGCGTATCCGTGTGAGGAGAAGCTTTTAAAGAGTATTTTCCAAGAGGCAACCTACGCTTTTGATGTGATTTACAATAAACAAACCCCTTTTTTAGAACTCGCGAAAGAATACCATCTTACATGTAAAGATGGGAAAGAGATGCTCCTTTACCAAGGTGTGCTCGCTTTTAACCTCTTTTTTGCCAAACACTATGACGCCAAAATCATCGAATCGTTGATGCGCCCTGCTTTTGAACTCTAAATTTCCTAAAAGGAGAGGCAGTGCTGCTTGAAAAAACACTGAATAACCCTTACGCCCATAATTATCAACTCTTGATTAAAAACATCCTAAACGCTCCCATTTATTTCGACCCAACCCAAGAGATAGTCTACCGTGGTGACAAACGTTTTACCTACGCAACTTTTAAAAAACGTGTGCATAAACTGGCACATATGTTAAGCGCTCTGGGCGTCAGAAAAGGCGATACGGTCGCGGTGATGGATTATGATTCGCACCGTTATTTGGAGTGCTACTTTGCCATTCCGATGCTGGGCGCTATTTTACACACGATCAATATTCGTCTCAGCCCTGAGCAGATTCTCTACACGATTGATCATGCCGAAGATGATGTTATTTTAGCGCATACTGACTTTTTGCCACTCCTTGAACAGATCAAGGGAAGACTGGATGTGGAGCATTTTATTGTGCTGAGTGATGATGAAAAAATACTACCAACTTCTTTACATGTAAAAGGCGAATACGAAGCATTGATCGAAAATCAACCCGATTTTTTCGACTTTCCAGACTTCGATGAAAACACGCGTGCAACAACGTTTTATACGACTGGAACGACAGGATTTCCAAAAGGCGTTTACTTTACCCACCGCCAACTGGTACTTCATACCCTAGGCGCACTCTCAACACTTGGAAGCGCTCCGCATCAAGGCAATTTTCGCCAAGGAGATGTTTACATGCCAATCACCCCCATGTTTCATGTCCATGCGTGGGGATTGCCTTATGTGGCGACGATGTTAGGGGTCAAACAGGTCTATCCAGGGCGCTACATTCCTGATCTTCTCTTAGAGCTGATCGCGAAAGAGAGAGTCACTTTTTCACATTGCGTTCCGACCATTATGCACATGCTTTTTAATTCGCCTAAAATCAATGAGGTTGATCTGCGTGGTTGGAAAGTGATGATCGGAGGAGCCGCTCTTCCCAAAGCAATGTGCCAAGAAGCCCTTAAAAGGGGCATCGATATGTTTACGGGGTACGGCATGAGTGAAACCTGTCCCATTTTGAGCATTGCACAGCTCACACCTGAGATGTTGGATCTGAATGAAGATGCACAAAGTGATATTCGCATTAAAACGGGTCGACCCATGGGGCTTGTGGAGATTCAAGTTGTGGATGAAACGATGCGACCACTGCTTCATGATGGCGCGCATTCGGGTGAAATTGTTGTGCGTTCACCTTGGCTTACACAGGGCTATTTCAAAGATCAAAAAAACTCTGAAATTCTTTGGCAAGGTGGCTATTTGCATACAGGCGATATCGCCACCATGGATGAGAAAGGCTACATTAAGATCACGGATCGGATGAAAGACATTATCAAAGTGGGTGGTGAGTGGGTCTCTTCGCTTGAACTCGAAGACATCATCAACCGTCACCCCTCGGTCAAAGAGGTCGCGGTTATTGGCATCGATGATGAAAAATGGGGAGAGCGTCCGCTTGCGCTTGTCGTGAAAGATGCTACAAAATCCCTTAGCGATAAAGCGTTGCTACTGCACGCTAAGGAATTTATCAACAAAGGGATTATGGCGCGAGAAAGCATGCTTTTGAAAATAAAATTTGTCGAAAGCATCGATAAAACCAGCATTGGTAAAGTAAATAAAAAAGAACTTCGTCACAAATATACGCATTAAAATGTTTACATGTAAACATTTTTTGCACACTATAACACTTCAGACTCATATTTTTGACATATTTTTGTTTATTTATCTTATAATACATTTAAGATAAAATTAACTTCATTGGAATAATTTTTGCATAAGTTTCCACTTATGCGCTTTGCATTGATAAGACATACCCTTTCAAAAAGGCTCGGCGATGACGATAAAATTACGATTGATGATAACAGCACTTATCAGTGTTTTGGTAGTTGTACTGGTGATTGGTGTCTCCTTTATTACTATTCAAACGGTTCAAATTAAAGGGGATCTTTACACCAAAATTATTCTCTCCAAAGACCTTTTAGCCGATATTCTCCCGCCGCCTGAATATATTATAGAAACACGTCTTATTACCTATCAATTGGCGAATGCGGAGCCTTCAAAGATTGATGAACTTAAGCGTAATATTGCGAGCCTCAAAAAAGATTTTCTCGATCGTCAACTCTATTGGAGTGAGCATCAAAATGAGCTTGAACCTGCGATACGAAAACTGATTTTAGATGACATCAAAAGCTCAGCACTGACCTACTTTGATATTACCGAAAAAAAGTTTATCCCCGCAGTTGAGCAAAAAAACAGCGATGAAGCGTATGCCCTTTTAAATGGGGAGCTCAAAACCTATTACGATCTGCATAGAGGCTTTGTCGACCAACTCGTGTTGATGGCAAACCAACAAGCCGACGCGGATGAAAATGTTTCCAATAACGCGCTTAAAAAAGGGTACATCACCATTGCATTGAGTGCTTTTTTAGGCATCCTCATTCTCTTGAGTGTTTTAGGTTTCACCAATACGATTATTCTGAAAAATATCAATAAACTGAAAACCATCGCGGCAATGCTGGCTTCTGAAAAAGGCAATCTTTCTAACCGATTACCGATTGAAAGCAACGATGAAATTGCACAAACTTCACGTAATTTCAACCTTCTTTTTGATAAGTTTGAACAAAGTGTCAACCTTGCCGAAGAAGAAGAGCACAAAATCAAAGAAGCGCATGAGCAAATTCATCAACAAATGAAACACTCAAAATTAATGATCTCACTTACAGACCTTATGAGTGAAGGTGCAACACAAGGGAGTCTTGATATTCAAGAGACCATGCAAACAACGATAAAGACACTGCAAACCATTTTAAATCTGAACGATCAAACGTCTTTAGTCGTGCAAGAAGTCCACCGCAGTACCGATCAAATCATCTCTTCTATGGACAGCATCGTTGTAAAAATCGATGAAACTCGCACCAATGCTAATGGGGTTAAACACAGTACGGAAGAGATTGCACAAGTCATTGCACTGATTAAAGACATTTCCGATCAAACAAATCTTTTAGCACTCAACGCCGCCATTGAGGCAGCGCGTGCAGGTGAACATGGACGTGGTTTTGCGGTGGTTGCAGATGAAGTACGAAAACTCGCTGAACGAACACAAAAAGCGACCACTGAAGTGGAAGCGACCATCAATATTTTGAAACAAAATGCTGAAACCATGGTGGAAGGCACTGAAAGTACCGAAACCTATGTGAAAAGCTCTGTCCAAGAAGTCGAATGCTTTAAAGAGAAATTACAAGAGCTCACCACCAATGCCAATACTATTCGCCACGAAAATCTTATGATCTCGTATGATATCTTCATTGAGCTTGCCAAACTTGATCATATTATTTTTAAACTCAATGCCTACAGTTCACTCTTTAAAAATAAAGAGACAACAACCTTTGCAGATCACCATCAATGTAGACTTGGCAAATGGTATGACGAGGGCGATGGTAAAAAAGCTTTTAGTACTGTGGCAAGTTATCCTCTCTTAGAAGAGCCTCATCACAGTGTCCATGATAAGGTACGCACCTCTTTGGCATGTATTGCGCAAGGAAACTGCGTGGAAAAAGCGGAAGACATTTTAGAGAATTTTAGAGTGGTTGAATTGAAAAGTAAAGAGCTTTTCACCATCCTCGATCAGATGGTCATTGAGGCAAAAAGAGTTTAAAAATCTTATTTTTTACTTATTTATTTCATTAATTTATTAAATTTATTTTTTAGATCAAAAACGCTATAAATCCATTTCATAATTCAAAATTTTATGTTACACTACGCGCTAAACTACCCGTGACATTTTTCAAAGAGAGCGTTATATGAGCCTTGTTCCTAAACTTATCAAGAGACTGTTTCCACTCAGCAGCGCTACACAAACGCTTGCTGAACAAGAAATTTTTTTTAAGCAAATCTTGGATACCTCCAGTGTTGCCATCTTCTTTATCAATCCTGAAGGGCGCATTATCCAAGCCAATCAATGTATGCAAGAGATGTTTTTATACCCACTTGATACACTCATTGGTAAAGAGTATGTTGAGCTCATTCACCCGATAGAGCGAGAACTGAGCAGACAAAAGATGGTAGCACTTCTTGCCAACACGATAGACTCTGTGGATTTAGAGCGTATCTACTATAAAGAAGATGGCAGTATCTTTTGGGGACGACTGACATGCAAACCTTTTTACGATGCAAAAGGCAAACAAATTGGGCTCGTCGGTGTAATCGCCGACATTGATGAGCGCCAATATACCCAGCAATACGAAATCCACCATAAACATATTTTACAGATGATGGCTCATATGTCACCGCTCTCTTCTATTTTACATGTCATCGTAGGCGATATTGAATCTATTCATCACCGCTGCATTGGGTGTAACATTCTTCTTTTGGATGAGACCAATCATCAACTCAATCTAGGAGCAACCTCCAATGAGCTACAATATGTAAGCACGGCACTGATTCAAGTAGCCCACAGCAATAACCATTTTTTAAGCCAACTGCTCGCTTTAGAGTCAAAACCACATCTATTAAGTACGCTAGAGCATGAACCTTGGTGGCATGAAAAGATGGCATCGCATGAGCAAAACCAACACTGCTGGATCAATCCTATTGTCTCCGCATCCAAACAACCTTTGGGATTTTTGATTATCTGCTCTTTGCACAATAAGCCACTCACGCCTCGCGAGATGAAACTGCTTGAAGATGAAGTCCAGTTTATTTCCCTTGCCATTGAAAAGAGTAAGAGTGATGCCAAGCTTCAACTCGCCGCTAATGTCTTTACCCATGCCAGAGAAGGTATTATTATCACCGATCCTTATGGCACCATTATTGAAGCCAATGATGCTTTTGTTCGCATTACAGGCTATCAGCGCGATGAAATTATCGGGCGAAACCCTCGCATCTTAAAATCGGGAAGACAAGAGATGCCCTTTTACATTCACATGTGGCACTGCATTTCAACCTATGGAAACTGGCAAGGGGAAATTTGGAATCGTCGAAAAGATGGTAGTATTTACGCGGAGATGCTCACGATCAGTGCGATTAAAGACAGTGAAGGGGAAATTCAAAACTTCGTAGCCCTTTTTACGGATATTTCAACCCTTAAAGAGCATGAAAAAGCATTAGAACATCTCGCCCAACACGATGCACTCACCTCGCTTCCCAACCGCAGCTTACTGCAAGACAGACTCAGACAAGCCATTGCAGAAGCAGAGCGTTACAGCACCTCTTTAGCGGTTTTATACATTGATTTGGATGGCTTTAAAGAGATTAATGATACCTATGGGCACGGCGTTGGGGATGAACTTCTGATCACGGCTGCACAACGCATTGCCTCATTGTTGCGTAAAAATGAGACCATTGCACGCCTAGGCGGCGATGAGTTTGTAGCCCTTTTGACCGACTTAGATGATCCCAGTGAATGCAACATCATTGTGCAACGCATCCTAGAAGCGATGAATGAAGTCATTGAAATTCATGGCATTGAGCTTCATATCTCAGCAAGTATTGGGATTAGCATCTATCCTCGCGACACGCGCAAAGCTGATGAACTCATTCTTGATGCAGACAAAGCCATGTACGCCGCTAAGCAAGCGGGAAAAAATCGTTATACCTTTTTCAAACCAATCAAAGAAGCGTAACCGTTTAGGTTTTGGTTCGTGATTCAAGCGCTTTTGATAAAGAGAGCATGTCAACGTTTTCCAGATGGACCCCTGTTGGAACCCCTTGGGCGATCTTGGTGAAATGAAGCGAATGGTTTTTGAGCTTATCTTCGATAAATAAGATAAGCGCGTCATTTGCCAGTGAAGGAGTGAGCGCAAAAATCATCTCAGTAATGCCTTCTTGCACAATCATTTCAAGCTTTCCCAGTGTCTCTTCTTCCAAATCACTTAGCACAAAATAGCGCCCTTCAAAAAGCTTATGCTCTTCAAGCACAAAGATATCTTTCGCACTCTCCACAATACAGAGCTTTTGGGCATCACGTCTTTCGTCGAGGCAAATGTCGCAAATCTCATGCTCACTGAGAGCGCCACAACGCTCACATTTACGGATACTTTTAATCGCACTTTCAATCGCATTGGAGAGCTTCATCGCAGAAAACGTGTCATTGAGTACCAAATGGTAAGCAAACCGTACCGCAGATTTTCGACCAACCGTGGGAAGTTTTTCAAACGCATCCACCAATTTATTGAACTTCTCTAATCCTCGCATCATACGGAGCATCCTTTTGTAAAATCAATACTGAAGCAATGAAATCCCTCTTCATACGCATAGAGTACTTCAAACCCGTGCTGTGCCACAATATTTTTCACAATGTAAAGCCCCAATCCTAGCCCACTACCACATGCTTTAGAACCTGAAACGAAGGGTTTAAAATACTCTTCAATCGCCATTTTAAGTGGTTCGCCTTCGTTGGCAATGATCACTTTTTGCCCTTGACTTTTGACGTAAACACGGTGGTTGAGGCTGTGTTTCATCGCGTTATCCATCAAATTTTTAAACGCAAGTGCCATCAAATCAAAATCAACCGTGACTTTAAAATCAAAATCACCCTCCACGATGACCTGCTCTTCCCTCTTTTTATCATCGAGCATCAGCAAATCAACGGCTTGATCGATTACATGTAAAAGCGAATACTCTTTAAGGGTAAGGTCATACCGCTTTGAGGTAATTTGCTCAATTTTAGAAAACTCCGAAATGAGAAGATCCAGCCTTCCAAAAACATTGACCAAGCGCTTTTTAGCCGTCTCATCCTCTAACATCTCAGCGACGATGCGCCCTTTACCAATGGGCGTTTTGAGCTCGTGCATGATAGTACGCAAAAAAAGTTGTCGCGAAGTGATCAGATCGTGGATTTTTTTTACGGCTCGGTCGAATTCATTGGCGACTTCACCGATTTCATCGTTTGATTCACTCTTGCATTCAATTTCAAGATCACCCGAAGCAAACTTGCGTATTTGCGAACTGAGTGTTTTTAAAGGAGCGATACTTCTAAAAATAGAGATGTACATGTAAAGCAAAATAAACAACGCTATAACAAAAACAACCCACAAACTCTCATTAAAATTCTTATAGTCTTGACTCTCTAAAAGCACGCTCGATTCAAAATTATCGATGAAAAGGTAGTAGCGATCATTGTACACAATGGAAGAAAAACGACTGATCGGCGAGAGCTTTTGAAAGATAACGACCCCTCGTTCGAGAACAGATTCGCGTAAGTGTTTACTAGCAACTTTTTTCAGTCCAAAGTTATTAAAATACTCTTCAATATCACCGGGTTGAACGTTGTTACGGTACATAACCAACAGATAATTGACCGATTGGATTTGGCGTTGTTTCATATTTTCTAAATTTTTGTCGCTTTGATGCTCCAATAAAAGCGTAAAAAACATCGCCAGTAAAAAGAGTGAAAGAAAAAAGATCGCGCTGATCTTGCCCAGAATCGAGTTTTTAATCATCCAACAAGCTTATACCCAATCCCTCGAACCGAGTGGATGTATTCGGGACTCTTTGAATCATCGCCTATTTTAGAACGCAAGCGACCGATGATGACATCTAAACTTTTAGAGCCTTTGTCTTTAAGTGATTTGCAGTTATACACCAGTTGTTCACGAGAGATGGAAAATCCGTTTTGCTTGATCATGTAAGAGAGGATTTCATACTCCGCAGGTGTGAGGTTTAAAACTTCGCTTTTAAACGAGATTTCATGACGTTTTTCATCGACTAAAAAGACACTCGTTCCTTGTTGTTCTTCCAACGTTGAGCTCTTTTTATAGCGACGAATCAAACTTTGAATGCGTGCGTACATCTCTTTAGGATCGTAGGGCTTTGGAAGGTAATCATCTGCTCCTATTTGAAGCCCAATTACTTTGTCGCTAATGTCGCTGCGTGCGGAGGAGATAATGATAGGAATATCGTACTGTGCGACGATCTCTTTGCAGACTTCGAGCCCATCCATACCCGGTAACGTAAGGTCTAAAATGAGAAGATCATACTTTTTAATGCCTGCCGTTAACCCTAAATAAGGATCTTCAAAATTGGTGATTTTAATGTTGTATTTCGCGAGGTATTCACTTAAGATTTCAGCAAACTCAGCATCATCTTCTATCATCAAAACGTTAATCATCTCATGACCTTAGAGCTTTTTTACAATTATACTGAATTTGCGTCTCTTTTCTTTCAAAACAGAACAATGATGGTTGAATTTTCTTATTTTACTGTGCATTTACTCTTGAACACAGATGTCACCTTTTTTAATGTGAATTACTGTTTGATAAATTACAATCGAAATAATAATGCTCGTTGCCGCAATCATCGTATACGAAAGCAGTAACAAAGGCGTATCTTGCGTGTGGTGGTACATGAGCATCGTACTAATCGCCATCGCCGCCAAAGGAAAGACAAACGCCCACCATGAGATAAAAAACTTGATCTTAATAAAATTCTTATACATAAACGCGATCAAGAAGGTGAAAAAGAGCGCGAGATTAAACAAGATCATCGCAAAGGTGTCCACCACTTCAAAAATCCTAACATACGCAATAAACCCAACGGCAGGCGGAGCGATAAGAATAAACATTGTTGGCATAAATTTGTTTGCCATTTGGTGATGAAAAATAATGCGATTGAGTAAAATAGAAAACAGAATCACCCAAAAGAAAATACCCGTACTAAAGAAATAGAGTAAAACACCTTGGCTTGCAAACCCAACACCCGCCACAGGGATGAGGACATTGCCCACAATAGGGATAAACCACGCAGGATTGGAGTGATCTAACTCTTGATTGTTATTGATCCAAAAGGAGATTGTGTGCATCGTTAAATAAAAGTGAAGCGAAGCGCCAGGGTACCAAAAAAGTGCTGCAACCGTGGGATAATGCTCTTTGTAGATAATCGCCAACATGATCATAGAGATCGAAACTGCTGCAAAAAAGTTAATGCGCACAGGATGGCTAAACTCTTTTTTAACAACCGCTCCATACTTCAAAAATTTTGTGATATAAATCACGCTGACCACACCAAAAAGCAGCGTTGTTAGTGCCATTAAAACCTCACCAATCCATGCTGAAAAGCCCAACCAAAGAGTGGCTTTTTGGTACATAATGGTCAAACCACTCATGCCCATTACACTTGCATACATCATGATAGGGAAAAATTTGAGCCGATTTTGCTCGCTTGCGTGCGCTTCTTCCATAATTATCCTTTATTATTATATTAATAAATTTTGATGTAAATATAGCAAGCATATGACGATAAAGAGCTAAATAATCCTATTCAATCTCTTTATCTCAAGTAAAAGAAAGGATATGTGCATAAAAAGAGGTTTACATGTAAACGAAGAAGACCTCCGAAGAGGTCTTTGAAAGGAAGAACTATAGAGAAGAATTGACTATTTAGCAGGCTCACTCGGAGTTGCCATAGGCACTGGTTTTTTTGGTTTTTGGCTCATTAGTGTTTTAAGCTCTGCGCGTTGTTCTTTGGTTAAGACATTAAACACTTTTTCCATATGGTCTGCTTGAATAGCAACCATTTTTTCGTGTGTCTCGTTATGAAGCTTGATAAATTCTTTTTTATTGAAACTATCACCGCTCATCAACTCTTGCATTTTTGTCATCATTTTTGGATCATGAAGTTTCGTCATTTCCAACTTCATTTCACTTTGATAGACGGCTAATTTGTGACGTTGGTCATCGGTAAGATTGAGTTGTTCCATCATGCCCATGCCACCTTTTCCGCTGTGCATCATCATGCTACCTTGTCCCATGCCGCCCATGCCTTCATTTGGCATACCTTGGCAATTACCACCAAAGGCAAAAGCGCTTGTCGTTCCAAGTGCAACCAAAGTCGCTAGCGTTAAGATTGTTTTTTTCATTGTGTACTCCTTAAAAGTTTGATAATGAAATACTACGCCTCTGTTCTTAACGAGCTTTTAATGGTTTGTTAACCTACCTTAACAACCAAAATTTAAACTAGAATTTGGTAAAATCTTGATCTTCAAAAACTTACATGTAAAGAGAAAATAGTGGATTTAGAATATTACGAAATATTGGAAATTAGTAGAACTGCTGATGCCGCAGAGATTAAAAAGGCATACCGAAAAATGGCGCTGCAATACCACCCTGATCGTAATCAAGGGGATAAAGAGGCAGAAGAGAAATTTAAAGCCATTAATGAAGCCTACCAAGTCTTAAGTGACGAGCAAAAACGCTCCACGTACGATCGTTATGGCAAATCAGGACTCGATTCCCAAGGCTTTAGCCACTTCTCTGATATGCGTTATGAAGATATCATGGGCGATCTAGGCTCCATCTTCGAGTCTGTTTTTGGGGGAGGATTTGGCAGCAGTGGTGGTTTTGGTGGCGGTGGATCAAAACAAAATCGCAAATACAACCTCGACCTTGAAGCCGAAGTCACTTTGGCATTTAATGAAGCCATCTTTGGGTGTAAAAAAGAGGTCAGTTTCTCCTATAAAAAACCCTGCGAAACGTGTGATGGTACGGGAAGTAAGGACAAAGGCAAGGCTACATGTAAAGAGTGTAAAGGCAAAGGTCAAGTCTTTTACCGACAAGGCTTTATGACCTTCTCCCAAACTTGCCCAGCGTGTGGCGGAAAAGGTAGCGTCATCACCAATCCCTGCCCTAAATGCAATGGCAAAGGTTTCAGCCAGCTGGACGATAAAGTGACCATTGACATTCCTGAGGGCATCGACAACAACAACCGCATTCGCGTTGCTGGCAAAGGAAATATCGATGAGAGAGGTGCACGCGGTGATCTTTACATCTTAGTCCACGTCAAAGAAGATGAGCATTTTGTGCGCCATAACGATGACATCTACATCGAAGTGCCTGTCTTTTTCACCCAAGTAGCCCTTGGCGAAACGATCAAAATTCCAACGATTCGTGGTGAAACCGAGCTAGAACTTCCTTTAGGTGCGAAAGATAAACAGCAGTTTATTTTCAAAAAAGAGGGCGTGAAAAACGTACACACCCATCAATTAGGCAGTATGATTGCGCAAATCTCGGTTCGTTACCCTAAAAAACTGACCAAAGAGCAAAAAGAGATGCTTTCAAAACTTCAAGCCGAGTTTGGCATCGAAACCAAACACAAAGATGATAAATACGAAGACGTCTTCGATAAAATCAAGAGCTGGTTTAACTAAATTATGTACCCGTTTATAGAGTATCAAGGCGAACAGCTTTGCTACTCTATCATTACCGATCGTCGCCTCAAGCACTTCTACATCAAAGTTGACCCCATCAAAGGCGTCATCGTCAAAGCCCCCTCTTCCAATAAAACGTACATTCATAATTTGGTGATGCAAAAAGCCGCATGGATCTTTGCCAAAATGAGGGCAGCAAGCGAGCGAACCACGGTACAAAGTCTCTTTGAAAATGAGGGAAAAGTGCTCTATTTGGGCGAGCCGATTCTTTTACATGTAAACAAAACACCTGAATCTTTTTACAAAGAAAAGACGATTCCTTTAGTCACACGACTGGTCACTGAATGGAGCTTTTTAATGGGTGTGAAACCCACGCATATCAGCTTTAGAAAAGCCAAAAGGCGTTGGGGAAGTTGCAGCCATACCAATGAGCTCAGCTTCAATTTAAGCCTAGCACAACTGCCTCTTGAATGCGTCACCTACATCGTCATTCACGAGCTCTCACACATCGAGCACAAACACCACCAAAAAGCTTTTTGGAACTGCGTAAGTGAATTTATGCCTGAATATAAAATCTGCGAGAAAATCCTGAAAAATTACTCGCCATCACTCTCTTAGAATAATAAAATAAAAACTTTTTTATAATTTAAGAATATCATTTATTTTTATTCGGTAATATATTTCGTTTTATTTAACAGATTTTATTCAACGAGGGGGCTCTATGAAGAGAAGTTTAGTGGTTGCATCGTTTTTGATGCTTTGTAGTTCTGCTAGTTTTGCAGATTCCAATCCATGGTTTGTCGGCGGTGAATTTGGTGGGATGAATATGAAATACAAATTTGAAGGAACCGATGGTGTTGATACATTGAATTTGAGTGATACAGTCAATGCAACATACGAATCTCTCAAAGTTGGTAAGTATTTTGAATATGGAAGAGTATACACCTCTATTGTACGTCAAAATAAAAAAGATGACTTTTCCTCATGGAGTGCAGGGCTAGGTTATGATTATCTTTTTAGAAATAGTACTTCAGTCACACCATTCATTGGTATTAATGGGCTTTATACCAAAGGGAAAGACGAAACTAATTTTGCAAAGAGCTATGATATAGACAATCCAAAAGGATTTAGTTATGGTGCAGAAGCTGGTTTGATTTATGCAGTGAGCACCAATATTGATCTTGAAATTGGAACACGATATATGGACAGTAGTAATGTAGATGATTCGAGAACAGAGGGTGCCGCACATGGTAAATTTGAGGGGAAACACACCTTACAATACTATTTTGGCGCGAACTATAAATTCTAAAGCTATCCATTAGGATTGTCGTTCAAAATGAAAGACAATCCTATTTTAATCTAAAAAAACAACATCCTAAAACCAATCACCACCAAAACAATACCACCGAAAATCTCTGCTTTGCTTTCCAGCCATGTTCCCGTTAGTTTTCCCACATACACACCGATGAAGCTGATGATAAAGGTGGTAAACCCGATGATCCCACAGGCGAGGAGCGGATTGAGGTCTAACAGCATCAAACTAAAGCCAGCCGCCATCGCGTCAATGCTCGTTGCAATCGCTAAGGTCAGCATGATTTTATTGGTAATCTTTGCAAGTTCTTCACCCACGCCTTCATTGAGCCCTTCGTAGATCATCTTTGCACCAATAAGCAACAAGAGTCCAAAGGCGATGTAGTGCGCGTATTCGCTGATAAAACCAAGCACACCTTTTCCACCCACGTAGCCAATCAGTGGCATCAATGCTTGGAAAATACCAAAAAAGAGCCCTGCTTTTAAGGCTAATGCTTTCGTCGTATGACCGTTTTGTTTCGCCCCAAGACCGATGGAAACTGCAAAAGCGTCCATACTCAGCGCAAAAGCTAACAGTAACACTTCGATCATTTCAATTCTCCCCAATTATTGCCTATCGCAATCGATACTTTGAGTGGCACCTTAAGTGCGTAAATCTCTTCCATCACATTTTGTGCCTGCGCAGCAAAGGCTTCCGCCCGCTCCTCTTTGACTTCAAAAATCAGCTCATCGTGAATTTGAAGCAAGAGTTTTGCCTCATCATCCACGAGTGTCTCCATGATTTTATTCATCGAAAGCTTGATGAGATCGGCGGCACTGCCTTGAAAAACGGTATTGACTGCTTCGCGAAGGTAGCCTGCGTATTGCATGCCATTGGCGTGCTCAAAGTCAAAATAGCGCTTTCGCCCCAAAAGGGTTTGAACAAACCCCTCTTTTTTAGCCCCTTCTGCAATCGCGGTGAGAAAGTTTTTAATCGTTGGAAACGTCGCAAAATAGCTGTCGATGTAACTCTTCGCCTCTTTGGTACTGATGCCAATCGTCTCTGACAAACGTTTGGGTCCCATGCCGTACAAAAGACCAAAGTTAATGCTTTTTGCCACACCACGTTTAGCCGCCGCGTCCGCTTCGCCAAAGAGTTTGAGTGCGGTCTCTTTGTGAATGTCTTTGTTGGAGCGAAACGCTTCCACCATCGCCTCATCACCGCTAAAATGTGCCAAAAGCCTGAGCTCGATTTGCGAGTAGTCGATGCCGATCAGTTTATAGCCCTCTTTAGCGATAAATCCGCCACGCACTTCGCGCCCCAGTTCGGTTTTAACCGGAATATTTTGAAGGTTCGGGTCTTTCGAGCTGAGCCTTCCTGTGGAGGTTCCTGTTTGCATAAACGAAGTATGGATGCGACCTTTTGGGGACTCTTTTGAGAGTTTAAGCAGTGGTTCAATGTAGGTCGAACGCAGTTTATACAGCTCTCGGTATTCTAGAATTTTCGCGATGCTCGGGTGTTTGTCCAACAGTTCATTGAGCACATTCTCATCCGTGCTGTAGCCTGTTTTGGTCTTTTTCACAGTCGGAAGCCCCAGTTGTTCAAACAAAACGGCACCCAATTGTTGGGTGGAATTGAGGTTAAAAGTGGCGTCGCACAGGGCAAATATTTCTATTTTCAGCGCTTCAATCGCATGATCGGTTCGTTTTAAAAGTGTCTCAAAATAAGGCGCATCGACTTTGATGCCCTCTTTTTCCATCTTCATTAAGGTCTTAATAAATGGAAATTCAACTTCTTTAGCCAGATCAAGCAAAGGAGGTTCTAGCATCTCTTGAAGTTTGTAGTAAAGCTTAAGCGTCATCCACGCATCTTCACTGGCATATTCGCACGCTTTTTCCAAAGGCACACTGCTAAAGTTTTCACCCTTGGCAACGACCTCTTTAAACTTCACCATCGCGTGGTTGAAAAAGCGAAGTGCTAACGTGTCAAGCCCGACAGTGGTTTCAGGATTGAGCAGCCATGCCAACAGCATTGTATCGGCGTAAATCGCGACATCGCGGATGCCAAAATTGTTTTCGATGACGGCAAGATCAAATTTGAGATTTTGCCCTACGATTTTGTGGGTGAAAAGCGCTTCCAACGCCCTCTTCGCATCCACTAGACTGATCTGATCGCCCACACCCAAATAGTGGTGTGCGATGGGCACGTAGTACGCCTCTTCCTCATTAATCGCAAAGGAAAAGCCTACGATCTTCGCGTTGTACGCATCCAGCGCATTGGTCTCGGTATCAAACGCGACAATGGCGTCGTCTTCAATGCCTTCGATGATGTTAAACAGCATCTTTGCATCATCGAGTAAAATCGCGTTAAAGCCCGTTTTCACCGCCTCTTTGGGTTTTACATGTAAAGCTTCGTTGCGCACGCGTGAGAGCATATGGCGCAGTTCGTATTTTTCAAGTTCATCGGCAATGCTAAGCAGGGGATTATCACACGGAAGGTGAAAAGAGTCAAACTTATCGGCAATGTTTAACGAGTCATCCAAGCGCACCAACTGTTTGCTCAAAAAAGCATTTTCACGCCCTTCTTCCAGCATCGCTTGCACGCGAGGGTTTGCGATACGCTCTAAATTTTCATACACGCCCTCCACGGTTTCGTATTCGTCCAAAAGTTTTTTAGCACCCTTAGGACCGATCCCTTTCACGCCAGGGATATTATCGGCAACATCGCCGACAAGAGAGAGGTATTCGTTAATTTTATGCGGATACACACCAAATTTCTCAAAACATTTCTCCGTATCGATCTCCATCTTTTTCATCGGATCGTAGATGACAACCATCCCATCGTCGATAAGTTGATAGAGGTCTTTATCGTGCGTGACGATGCGCACTTTGATGTCATGGTGTTTGGCAAAACGCACCGCAGAAGCAATGACATCATCGGCTTCATAGCCCTCTTCGCTATAGCATTTAAAGCCCATTTTTTCGATCCACGAAATCGCAACGGGCAGTTGGCGTCTTAGATCTTCAGGTGCTTCAGGGCGGTTGGCTTTGTAATTAGGATCAATTGTATGGCGAAAATTCTTACCTTTGCTATCGAGCGCAAACAGCAGATAATCGGTGTCGTGCTCGTTTTTAATCGCATAGATAAAATTGGCAAACCCCGTCAAAAGTCCTGTAGGAAAGCCTTGGGAATTGCGCAGTTGGGGCAGTGCAAAATAGTTTCTAAAAAAAAAGCCAAAGGTATCAATGATGGTGAGTGTTTTCACAAAAGCGCCTTTACATGTAAAGAGTTAGTAGGATTTTCTAAGAGACTGAATCACGCCCAGAAACAGCGTTTGGTCGAATTTTTCTTTCTCTAAAAGGTTCAGCGCCATATTGACACTGCGCTCGCTGAGGGGTGCGTTAAGCGGAATCGCGGTTTTAACGACTTTGAGCGCAAACGAATAGGGACGAATCGCCGCAGGTGCTGCACCAATCGCATCGGTGTATTCGATCGCCTCGACCATTGTTTTATCAAATTTCCAGTGTTTAAAGATGCGTGAGGTTACTTCACTGCTGGAAATTCGCACAAACATACGCTCCACATCGGCGATGTTATTACAGCTCTCTATTTCAGAGCGAAATTGATAGGTTTCATTATTTTTAGCGATCTCATCAGCAATAAGAATTTTACCGGTCTCTTGCAAAAGTGCTGCAAGGAAAAGAAGATCAACTTTGCTCGCATCGACTTTGCCGTACCACTGTAACATCAAGGCACTCTGCAAACTTGAGATAGAGGCGAACTCTTCAGGCGTGATGCCATAGGGCGCCATGTCTACATGTAAGAGTTTTTTAATCGACATATCCATGACCAACGAACGGGTTGTGGACATTCCAAACAGACCGACGGCTTGCACCACGCTCTTAATTTCACGTCTAAAGCCATACAAAGGAGAGTTTGCCACCTTTAAAAGGTTCGCGACCATCATCGGATCTTCTTCGATCACACGGGCAAGATCGTTCACACTGGCGTTAGGATCTTTGCAGATCAATGTCATCTGGTGGAAACTTTTGGGAAGGGGTGGAAGTGATTTGATGCGCTCAGCTATCTCTTCAAGCATGCTGTCATCTCTCTTTATGAATTTATTGGACTTCAAGCAGAACGTTTTTCAATGATTCTGCCTGAAATCTATTAGTAAAGATTATAGCGAGGTTTAGTTAAAAAGATAATGAGACTACATAGGAATGGCGTCTTCAACACTTTGGGGATGATCAAGCGCGTGTCTGAATTTTTTCATATCGATCTGTTTATCCCAGACGCCGACAAAAACAGCCGCAACGGCATTTCCACACAGATTGCCAACCGCACGCATCTCACTCATAAATTTATCCACACCCAAAAGCACGGCAACCGTAGCAACCGGAATGGCGCCACCCATCGCAGATAAGGTTCCTGCTAAGATAATAATACCTGAACCTGTCACGCCCACAGCGCCTTTAGAAGTGACCATCAAAATGAAGATAATGCTCATCTGTTCACCAAGTGAAAGGGGCACATTAAACGCTTGTGAGAGGAAGATGATGGAAAGCGCTAGGTAAATATTGGTACAGCCAAGGTTAAACGAATACCCTGTTGGAATAACCAAACCCGTGGTTCCTCTGCTTACTCCTGCAGATTCAAGTCGTCTCATAAGCGGTGCGAGGGCTGCTTCACTTGAAGAGGTTGCAAAAACGATCAAGACCTCTTTGGAGATAAAACGCATAAATTTGAAGACATTGATTTTGTAAAACCATAAGATAATGCCTAAAACACCAAAGGTAAAAACCAGCACTGAAACGAGCATAACACCCAATAAATTTGCCATACCAATCAGAGATGAAACGCCAAATTTACCGATCAAAAATGCCATCGCACTAAAACTTGCAATCGGACTTGACCACATAATAAGCGTTAAAATTTTAAAGAAAAAGTTTTGAGCTTTCTCCAAAGGTTTTAAGATAACCGGTTTGTATTTGCCACCAAATGCCGAAATGAGGATCGCTAAAAAGAGCGCCATCGTAAGCACTTGAAGCGTATCGCCATGAAGAAAGGGGGAAATAGGATCACTTGGAATCGCACTTTTAAGAATTTTCCAAACAGAACCAACCTCTTGATGGGTCTGCGTAAAACTCTCAATGCTCGAAGCATCCAAAGACTCAACCGAGAGGTTCATCCCATGCCCTGGATTTAAAAGATTACCAAACAAAACACCAATACCAAGCGCAAAGGTACTCACCACTTCAAAGTAGATAAACGCTTTGATCCCAATGGAACCCACCTCTTTAAGGCTTTCAAGCCCAACAATACCCGAAATAATCGTTAAGAAAATAATCGGACCTACCAACCATTTGAGTACTTGAATAAACCAGTCAATGCCTGGTTTGGCTTTGATAGCATTTTGTGGATCAACCATACCAAATGCAACACCTGCGATAATCGCACAAATAACCCAAAAAGCCAAGCTCTTAATCGTGTAATGTTTCCAATCTTTTCGGCTTGCTTTTTTCTTGTTCGCTCTGTTCAACGAAGACCCTTTAGATACTTTAAAACCATTTTAAGTTCTATAAATAATCTCTACGAAACCTTAGATGTGTTGCAAAGTGTTTGATGTATATGTATTGATTATGACATACGCAAGGGGATTTTAATGAGATTTTTTGAACCAAAGAGCAAAGAAGAGGTGAAAATGAGGGGTGCCAATGAGGAGAATCGTAACACCCCATTGGCTTTTTAAACGATTGGATTAACCAGGAATCGCGTCCGCAACCGTTTCTGGATGATCAAGAGAATATTTGAATTTTTCCATATCGATCTGTTTATCCCATGCACCAACAACAACGGCAGCAACGGCATTTCCGCAAAGATTTCCGACCGCTCTCATTTCACTCATAAATTTATCGACACCTAAAAGAACGGCAACCGTTACCACAGGGATCGCACCGCCCATGGCAGATAAGGTTCCTGCAAGAACGATAAATCCTGAACCCGTTACACCCACCGCACCTTTTGAAGTAATCATAAGGATAAGGATAATGCTCAACTCTTCACCAAGGGTCAAGGGGATATTGAACGCTTGTGAAAGGAAGATGATGGAGAGTGAAAGATAGATGTTTGTACAATCAAGGTTAAACGAATACCCCGTTGGAATAACAAGACCCGTTGTACCCCTACTGACACCTGCAGCTTCAAGACGACGCATCAATGGAGCCAAGGCTGATTCACTTGAAGAGGTTGCAAATACGATCAAGACCTCTTTATAGATAAATCGCATAAATTTGAAAATATTGATTTTGAAGATTGCCATGATGATACCAAGAACACCAAAGACAAACACCAAGACAGAAACAAGCATAACACCTAACAAGCTTGCCATATTCACCAATGACGCTACACCAAATTTACCAATCAAGAATGCCATTGCACTAAATGAAGCGATTGGGCTTAACCACATTAAAATAGTTAAAATTTTGAAGAAAAAGTTTTGAGCAATTTCAAGAGGTTTAAGAATCGCCGCTTTATGTTTTCCACCAAAGGCAGAAATTAAAATAGCAAGCACCAAAGCCATCACAAGCACTTGAAGTGTTTGTCCTGTTAAAAATGGCGTAATAGGATCACTTGGGATTGCATTTTTAAGAATTGACCAAATAGAGCCAACATCACCGGTATTGTTTGTAAATTTGGCCACACTTTTTGGATCCAAAGATTCGATGGAAAGGTTCATCCCATTTCCTGCACCTAAAAGATTGCCAAAAAGTACACCAATGGCTAAAGCAAACGTACTGACAATTTCGAAGTAGATAAACGCTTTAAGACCGATAGAACCTACTTCTTTAAGACTCTCAAGACCTACAATACCCGAGATAATCGTTAAGAAAATAATGGGGCCTACCAACCATTTTAAGATTTGAATAAACCAATCAATAC
>DBTO01000173.1 GCA_002307095.1 Sulfurospirillum sp. UBA1314 | reverse complement strand
CCTGCTCTCAATGACGATCCGGGGCGTTTTCGCAATGACGCCTTTTTGAAAAAACTCTACGGCTCTAGTAAAAGCGAGATCGAAAAAAACCTTACAACGGTCAACTGGCTTCCTAACCACGGTGGAGTAAAACTGAAATTTAACAAAAATGAAAATGCAGCCGCACAACTGCAAAAAGTCTCTGATGAGCTTGATCGTTTGCCTGAAGAGTACATGAAATACCTCAAAAAAGTCGATGGAACCTACTACTTTCGCAAAATCGCCAAAACAGAACGCTTAAGTGCCCATAGCTACGGCATCGCCATCGACCTTGACACCCACTACTCACGCTACTGGCAGTGGGATAAAACCCATAATTTTCACAATGAATTCCCCAAAGAGATCATCGATATTTTCGAAAAACACGGCTTCGTGTGGGGTGGGCGATGGTACCACTACGACACGATGCACTTTGAGTATCGACCCGAGTTGTTTGAAAGTATAGACTAAATGGAAGCGCTGCTCATCATCGATATGCAAGTAGGTTCGTTTCAAACCACACGTTTTGAAGCAGAAAAAGTCATCGAAAACATCAATCTTCTCTCAACATTTTTTAGGCAAAAGCATCAACCTGTCATTTTTGTGCAACACGATGGGACAAAAGAAAACTTTTTAGTTTATGGTAGCGATGGATGGCATATCTTGCCTTCCTTGATTCAAAAAACAAATGATTACTTCATCGAAAAAGAAGCCAATGACTGTTTTTATAAGACGAAGTTAGCAGCCCTTTTGCAAAAGCTAGATGTTCAAAAGCTCTATATCTGTGGTTGTGCCACCGACTTTTGTGTCAATGCAACCGTTCATGGAGCATTGGTCAGAGATTATGCGATTACGGTCATCAAAGATGGACACACAACGGCCGATCGTCCAACATTAAAAGCAGAGCAAATTATCAACTTTCACAATTGGTTATGGGAAAATTTAACCCCAACACAAAGCCGTATTGAAGTCAAAAACACACAGGAAATAGTTAAATAAGAGCTTTACATGTAAAGCTCTTATTTTGTAAACCCACACGCCTTGATGTCTTTTTCATCCTCTTTCACAATCGCTTGCGCCGCGATCACAGTTTGACCATCAAATGTCACTGCTGGGTTTCCGTGTAGCTTCCAACCATCATTTAAAAACTCTGTGATTCTTGCACAAAAAGTGGAATCATCGGGTCCTGTGATAAGTTTATACTGCATATTTTCTCCTTTAAAATCTTTACATGTAAACGTATTTTAGTCTGTTTCGCTTAAAATATTGACGATAAGCTTTACCATTAGCTCTTTTTGGCTTGGCTCGCTTGCGGCAACTATTCGGAAATTTCAAATAGTTGAACTTTCTTCTAATTCACTCTTAGCTTTTGCCTTTCCTTTTTTACATGTAAAGATTTACACGCATTCTAACCTTATTTACAGTATCACTTAAAAAATATACCAAAATGAAATATCAGATTTCTCCATAACTGACCACACGGTTTCGACCCTCGGCTTTGGCTTGATAGAGGCATTTATCGCCCAAAGCGACCAGTGTATTAAAATCTTCAATGGTACTATTATTGCGAATCAATCCAAGGCTTGCCGTGACGCGAATCTCTTGATTTTTATACGCAATGGCGGTGTCTGCGATACTTTGGCGTATGCGTTCGGCGATGACTTGCGCTTCTTCAAGGTTTGTTTGCGGTAAAAGTATGCCAAACTCCTCACCTCCAAGACGCCCGATGATGTCGTAGTCTCGTGTTTGTTCTAACAATGTTTGCGAAACGCTTTGAATGACACAGTCACCACACTCGTGCCCATACGTGTCGTTCACTTTTTTGAAATGATCCACATCCAACATGATAAACGAAATGCCTTTATCATCACTCCATTTTCTACGAGACGTTTCATACCATGTGCGACGATTGAGAAGATTGGAGAGTCCATCAAGCGAGAGTAAAATATGATTTTGCAAGGCGTTTTTGTACGCCTCTTTGCCATTTTTACGGTTGAGCCAAATGACAGCATAGACATAGCCCACTAAAGGAATGGAAAGGGAGAAGAAAATAACCATTTCCTCAGCACTTTGATGGGTATATGCCATCACCGAAGCCATAAAAGAGACTTGATACCCTTCCATGATAAAAAAGATTTTATCGGTAATGAGCGGTGTCATCATCATCGTAGCAACCAGATAAAAGAACCACGAATAAATCACAAAATGAATTGGATTGCCAAACAGTAAATACGTCAACGTAACCGCGCTAAATCCCATCGTTCCAAAGGTCGTAATAGCTAAAACATTGCGGTGTTCAAAAAAGGGATGAATGGAGGCTAAAACAACCATAACAGCGAAAAATATAGCTATGATACGCCCAGTTAAAATCGAATAAAACGTATCACTTTCCCCATGCAGTTGGTAATCAAACGGAATATAGACGAAGGTTAAGAAGAGCCCAACACAACTAAAATAGAAAAAACTTTTAGAGATTCGCTTCCAAAAATAGACTTCAAACGCGTCAAAATGGACAAGACGGTTGGGCAGGACATCTTCACGAATCATTCAGGCTCCTTACTAGCAATTCTACAAAGAAACATATAACTCATTAAGTATAGCAAAACTCATGTGAGGAGATAATTTTTGAAAATCTAGATGTAGATCAAGGTTTTTTAGTTTTAAATGGGATAAAATGACTCTCATATAAAACAATTGAAAGGATAACCATGACATTTACCGCAAAAATAGACAAAACTGCCCTCAAAGGCACGCCCGTAAAATTGGAAGGAAACTTCCAAGAAGTGGGCAATAATGCGCCCATCGTTACCGTTGTCAGGCCAGACTTACAAGAAAAAACCATCGGTGGTGAGAGCAATAAAGCGCAACTCATCATCGTAGTACCTTCCCTTGACACACCTGTGTGTGACGCGGAAGCGAGGCGTTTTAACCAAGAGGTTGCTAAACATGAGAACATCGACACGACGATTATTTCGATGGACTTACCGTTTGCAAGTGCAAAATTTTGCAATGTGGCTGGCATTGAAAATCTAACCGTTGGCAGTGACTTTAGACACAAAGCCTTTGCACGTGCCTATGGTATGCTCATTGGTGATGGCGCGCTTCAAGGTTTATGTGCGCGTGCGCTTTTTGTGATCAGCAAAGATGGCAAGATCGTTTACAAACAGGTGGTTTCTGAGATTACCGAAGAGCCCAATTACGACGAAGCGCTCAATGCCGCTATCGATGCAGCCAAAGCAGGGGCTAGTTGTTGTGGTTTTTGTCAGTAGTTTAACCCCACCAGAGCCTCCAAAAACGACGGCTCTTCAAAACCTAGTCGCTCAGCCACACCGCCTCTTTTTCTTTGTGGGTGTGGTTCAGGGCGTACTTTTTGTTGCTCTTTTGGGTCTGCATTACGCAGGGCTTTTGAGTTTACATGTAAACGTGGGACTTTACCATGCTTATGCGATGACGTTCATCGTTTTTACGCAATTTTTTGCAGGCTTTTTGCTAACGACATTTCCACGCTATCTCTCGCGTCCAGCGGCACCCTCCAAAGCGTATCTGCCAATCGCATGGTTGATAAACGGCGGTGGATTTCTGTTTATTGCACTCTCGTTTGTCTCGGAGATGGCGCTTGTTGCACCGATGCTTGTTATCGTGGCAGGTTATGTCAAACTCTGCTTGCTTTTGCTTGATTTTCAAACCAAAAGTACGGTGAGCAACAAAGACGATACCACATGGATGCTCAGAGCCTTTGCGCTCGGTCTTGTAGGGCAGATACTCTTTATCGCAGACGCGTTTACACCAACCTACGCTTTAGCACTGGGAGTGAGTTTTTATCTCT
>DBTO01000078.1 GCA_002307095.1 Sulfurospirillum sp. UBA1314 | reverse complement strand
TCGATACCACTTCCAATAATATCTCTAACGTTAATACCATTGGCTACAAAAAACAACGTGCTGAGTTTGCGGATTTGATGTACCAAACCATGACCTATGCAGGAACAGCAACGAGCGATACTTCGGTTTCCCCAACAGGTATCGAGATTGGTCTGGGTGTCCGTCCTACTGCGATTGCAAAGATGTTTACACAAGGTAACTTTAAAGAGACCGGTAACTCTTTGGATATGGCGATTACGGGCAATGGTTTTTTCCAAATTTTACTTCCAGATGGCACAACGGGCTATACGAGAAATGGTTCGTTTAAGCTCGATGCTGATGGCAATGTGGTCAACAGCGATGGGTATCAGCTTATCCCAAATATCGTTATTCCCGCAGACGCTACGGAGATTAATGTCAGTGTCGATGGTATTGTCTCTGTGTTACAATCAGGTCAAACCGCCACAACCCAGATTGGTCAAATTGAGCTTGCCAACTTCATCAATCCAGCAGGTCTTCACTCCCTTGGTGATAATAACTTTATCAACACAACCGCGTCCGGTGATGCCGTACTCAGTAACCCAGGGCTCAATGGTCTAGGACAGGTGAGACAACAATTTGTTGAGATGAGTAACGTCGAGCTTGTCGATGAGATGACCGACCTTATTACGGGACAGAGGGCGTATGAGGCAAACTCAAAAGTGATTACCGCCAGTGATCAGATGCTTCAAACTGTGAATGCCTTGAAATCATAATTAACGATGATCATTTTGATACCATTTTTGATCGTGATCGCGCTCATTGTCGCGATCGATCAACTCTATTTTAGCGACGTAACGCCCAAAGAGACTGCCTCCAAAAAAGAGATGCCTCAAAAATCAAGTGATGCCAACGCAACCCAGAAGTATTTAGATCGTTATATCAAAAAATAACCTTTACATGTAAAAGAAGACGTATGAATTTTTTGGCTATTTTTAAACTCACAATTCCCGTGATGATGGGCTATATTCCCCTTGGTATGGCGTTTGGTCTGCTGCTTTCCAAGCTTCTTATTCCGTGGTATTACGCTTTTTTTATGAGCGCTTTTATCTTCGCGGGTTCGGGTCAGTTTTTGGTGCTCACGCTTTTTGCCTCGCAAGCAACGATTTTGGAAATTGGCATCGCCACCTTTTTACTGAACCTTCGCCATACGTTTTACGGACTTTCGATGATTTCGACCTTTAAAAACTTTTCGTGGAAGAAGCATTACCTCATTTTTGGGCTGACCGATGAGACGTTTGCGCTCTTAAAAACCACCGAAGTGCCTGAAAGCAACCGTGAGAATGCGTACTTGCTGATTACCTTTTTAAATCAATGTTATTGGATTTTAGGCAGTGTGGTGGGTGCGATGCTGGGTAACATCTTGCCGTTTAATTATGAAGGCATCGAGTTTTCACTGACGGCTCTTTTTGTGGTGCTTTCCATTGAGCTCTATAAGAAAAACAGACTGCATAAGCCTTTTTTTGTGGCCCTTATTATCGGACTGTTTGGCATGATTTTATTTCCACCGCAAAAGATGCTGATTTTATCGCTCTGTGCTGCAGCATTTGTATTGATCGTTTTTAAGAGGAGTATGGAAAATGGAAAGTAGTTACATCATCGGGAGCATCGCTGTTGCGGCAATTTTGACCTATGTAACGCGCATCATCCCGTTTTTACTCTTTCGTACACGCGAGCCTTCACCTCTGATTAAGTACATTGAGCTCAATATGCCGCTCATGATTATGGTCATTTTGGTCTTTTACGCGCTCAAAGATGTGAAGTGGGAACGTTATCCGTATGGTTTAGCCGAAATTATCGGAGTGTGTGTTGCGGTTCTTTTACATGTAAAGTTTAAAAACGCTCTTTTGAGCATCTTTGCCGCAACACTGGTGTATATGATTTTAATTCAAAAAATACTTTAGGCTTTTTTAACAAACTCTGATTTGAGCCCCATCGCGCCAATGCCATCGACTTTACAGTCAAGATTGTGGTCGCTTTCGTAATTTAAACGAATGTTTTTAACTTTGGTACCACCTTTGATGACCGCAGAAGAGCCTTTGAGTTTGAGGTCTTTGATGAGCACAACCGTGTCACCATCGCTAAGGATTGCACCATGTGCATCTTTGATGATTGCCGCAGATTCTTCATTTGCCGCACTGTTTTGAGACCACTCATGAGCACATTCAGGGCAGATGATCATCTCGCCATCTTCGTAGGTATATTCACAGTTACATTTTGGACAAGCAGGTAATTGCATGTTTGAGTTTCCTTAATTTTTAGCCGAAGTATGCCTTTTATCGCCTCAAAAAGAGCTAAACAACCCCTAACGTTTTAGAAGGTATGGATATTCACGATCTCTCTCATAGCGTTTGATTTTCTCTTCGTAATGATCAATGGCAGTTACCATATCGCGGGCAAATTCATAGTCGATGATGTAATCTTTTTGGTTTACATGTAAGGTTTGCATTCCCTGTAAAGAGGCGTTGTACATAAGTGCATTTTTGATCTCTTCGGCATTTCCGTTGGTGAGACGACGAATATCATGTCCCAAACCCGTCACCCACAAATCCATAAACTCAACCCGAAATGGCAAGACTTTTCCCCATGTTTGCTCCACTAAAACACTGTTTTTGAGTGAAAACTCATGAAACATAATCGTATCGCGATCGGGCTCATACACGGCAATAATTTGGTTGGGTGCAGGACTCAAAACGGGGTTGATAGATGCAAGATCGACCTCTTTTGGGGCACAACCACTGAACATAAATGTCGCGAACAAAAAAATGGTCATCATAAGTGTACGCATAAAAAGTCCTTACATGTAAAAACGAGATATGCTATTGTACATTAGAAATGTTAACGAAAAAAAGAGAAATAGAAGCCCCTAGACGAAGGGCTTCTTAGAAATTATAGGGCAAAGAGGTCGCTAAATTCGTTGAAATTCATGGCTTCCAGGCTGGCTTGATTTTCACATGCTTTTTCTATCGTTGCACACTGTTTTGGGCTGAGACGACCCGCTAGGTTGTGTTTGAATTTTGAGATCAAAAGAGGAATTCCATCTTTTCGTCTTCTCTTATGCCCGATAGGATACTCGACTTCGACTTTCTCACTTTTGGTGCCATCTTTGTAGAAGATTTGCACCGCATTGGCGATGGAGCGTTTATCGGCTTCAAGGTACTCTTGGGTGTAGCGCGCATCGACGACAACTTCCATTTTATCGCGAAGAGCATCGACACGAGGATCATTGGCATAGGCATCTTCATAATGTTCTGCAATTAAGTTTCCATGAATGAGTGGAATTGCCACCATATACTGAATGCAGTGGTCACGATCCGCTGGATTAGCAAGAGGACCGACTTTGTTGATAATGCGATGACCTGACTCTTGAGTCGTAATAACAATTCTTTCAATCGCATCAAGCTTGTCTTTCACTTCATCATGCAATTTTACGGCACACTCAACAGCAGTTTGGGCGTGGAATTCCGCTGGAAAACTGATTTTAAACAGCACTTGCTCCATAACGTAACTGGTAAAGGGTTGAGGAATGGTCAGTTTTTTGCCGCCCATTTTGACATCTTCGTAACCCCAAAATTTTGCACTGAGCGCTGAGGGGTAACCCATCTCGCCTGCGAGTGCTTTAAGCGCAAGGTTGACACCACGGCTGCTGGCATCGCCTGCCGCCCATGATTTACGAGAACCAGTGTTAGGTGCATGGCGATAACAACGAAGCGCTCCACCATCGACCCATGCGTGTGAGACAGCATTTCTGATCTCTTCAAATGTACCTCCCAACATTGCCGCCGCAACTGCCGTGGAAGCCACACGAACGAGTAGCACGTGATCCATTCCCTCTTTATTGAAACAATTTTCAAGCGCTAAAATACCTTGAATTTCATGCGCTTTGATCATCGCGGTTAAAATGTCTTTGACTTTAAGAGGGGCTTTGCTCTCAGCAATATTGCGACGGCTAATGTAATCGCCCACCGCCCAAATCGCACCGAGGTTATCGCTTGGATGTCCCCATTCAGCCGCTAACCACGTATCGTTAAAATCAAGCCATCGCACCATTGCCCCCACGTTAAACGCGGCGCGTTCAGGGTCAAGTTGATACGAAGTCCCCGGTACTTTCGCACCCAAATGAGGCATGCAAGCGCCTGGAACGACGGGTCCCAAAAGTTTGGTGCATTGAGGAAATTTAAGCGCCAAAAGTCCACATCCAAGCGTGTCCATCAAACAGTAGCGTGCTGTGTCGTACGCATCTTCGCTTTTGATGGAAAATTCTGAAGCATAGCGTGCAATGTCAGTTAAAAGTGGGTCAAATTCGGGTCGTTTGGTATCTAAAATACCCATATCTGTGCTCATACGATTCCTTTACTTATCGGTTTTTGATGTCAACATAGGCTCGATTCTCTGGTCCTATGTACTCTGAATTGGGGCGAATCAGTTTGTTGTCGCCTCGTTGTTCGACCACGTGCGCTGCCCAACCTGCGGTTCGGCTCATGACAAAGATAGGCGTAAAGTACGCTGTGGGAATGCCCATAAAATGGTAGGTTGACGCGCTGTAAAAATCGAGATTTGGAAAGAGTTTTTTCTCATCCCACATGATTTTTTCAATGACCTCAGAAATAGGGAAGATGGTGGTATTGCCCACATCATCCGCCAGTTTGCGTGACCACTCTTTGATGACGATGTTGCGTGGGTCGTTGCTGACATACACACGGTGCCCAAAGCCCATAATTTTGGCTTTATTCTCTAGTTTTTCATAAATACCACGCGTTGCTTCGTGTACTGATTTATATTCTGAAATAAGCTCCATCGCTGCTTCATTCGCCCCTCCGTGCAAAGGCCCTCGAAGCACACCAATCGCCGCAGTGATCGCAGAGTAAATATCAGAAAGTGTTGAAGCTCCAATGCGTGCCGCAAACGTGGAAGCATTAAATTCATGCTCTGCGTAGAGAATTAAAGAGACATGCATCGCTTTGATCCAGAGTTCGCTCGGTTGCTTGTTGTGCAGTTTTTCCAGAAAATAACCACCAATGGTATCTTGCGTGCTATGGGTATCCAGCTCTTTGCCATTGACATGGTAGTGGTGCCAGTAGAGTAAGATGGAGGGGAAAATGCCCATCAAACGGGTAATTTTCGCACCTTGGTCGCTAAAATTATCGGCTTCGGGTTCCAAACATCCCAGAGTAGAGCAGCCCGTGCGCATGATGTCCATCGGATGGGCATTTTTAGGTAAATTACGAAGAACCACTTTGAGCGCTTCAGGCAGAGCACGTGCTTTTATGAGTTCTTGCTTATAGGTTTCAAGTTCACTTTGTGTGGGTAAAACGCCTTTGGTTAAAAGGTAGGAGACCTCTTCAAAGGTTGCATTTTGCGCCAGATCGTAGATGTCATAGCCTCGGTAATTCAGACCATGCCCCGTTCCTACGGTACAAATAGCAGAACGACCTGCAACAACACCTGCGAGTCCACCCGTTTTTTTATTTTCTTTTGCTTCCATAGTATTTTCCTTTTTACTTTTTATTCTCACACGGGAAAGAAGCAAAGCTCCTTTCCCTACGTTAGCCACTGGGGCGCTGAAGCTTGCCAACGGTGTTGGCAGAAATGTTTACATGTAAACGATTATTTTTGATCTTTACATGTAAACAAAGCGTCGATCTTCTCTTCAAAGGCATGGTAGTTCAACATGTCGTACAACTCTGTGCGCGTTTGCATCAGAGGAATCGAATTTTTCTGACTGCCATTTTTCAAGATGTCTTTAAAAACCGTCAATGCGGCCTGATTCATCGCACGAAAACCTGAAAGTGGATAGAGCACCATGGCGATACCAACGGATTCTAACTCGTTACATGTAAAGTAGGGTGTCTGCCCAAATTCGGTGATGTTGGCGAGGACTGGCACTTTAATGATTTTGGTAAATTGTTTGTACTCTTCGAGGGTATGAATGGCTTCGGCAAAGATCATGTCAGCACCGGCTTCTACGTACGCCAAAGCTCGCTCAAGCGCTGCAGCTTGTCCTTCCATCGCGTGTGCATCGGTACGTGCCATCACCACAAACTCGTCATCGATTTTGCCATCCATCGCAGCTTTGATGCGATCACACATCTCTTCTTTACTGACCAACTCTTTATTGGGGCGATGACCGCAGCGTTTTTGTGCCACTTGATCTTCGATGTGACATGCCGCTGCACCCGCTCTCGTGAACTCTTTGATGGTACGAGCGATGTTAAATGCACCTCCCCAACCTGTATCTGCGTCAACCAATAGAGGCAATGAACTCGCACTAGTGATGCGTCTGACATCAATGCAGACATCTTCTAGGTTAGTCATACCAAGATCGGGTAGTCCGATGCTGGCATTGGCAACGCCTGCACCGCTGAGATAAAGGGCTTTATGCCCAACACGCTCTGCTTGCATTGCGCTGTAGGCGTTGATGACACCGACGATTTGAAGTGGATGAGTCTGTTTAACAGCTTCTCTAAATTTCGCACCTGCACTGATGATACTCATTTTTTTCCTTTTTTAGGGACGGGGTATCCCAGTTTTTCGATTGATTTTTGGATTTCGGGGAGGACACTTTCATCTTCAATGGTAGAAGGAACACTCCACTCTTTTCCATCGGCAATGGAGCGCATGGTAGCTCTGAGTATCTTACCACTGCGTGTTTTAGGGAGTTTTTCGATGACGGTAGCCAGCTTGAGTCCTGCAACCGCGCCGATCTCTTCACGCACTAACTGCACCACACCATCGGCGATGGAGCGATGATCGCGCTCAATGCCATCTTTTAAAACGACAAACGCCATCGGCACTTCACCTTTAAGCTCATCATCCACACCAATCACCGCGCACTCTGCCACATCGGGGTGTTTGGAGATGACCTCTTCCATCTCCCCAGTAGAGAGACGATGTCCTGCGACGTTGATAACGCCAT
>DBTO01000197.1:3573-3978 GCA_002307095.1 Sulfurospirillum sp. UBA1314 | reverse complement strand
GACGCTTTGTTTACAAAACGTAGCATTATTATTTTTGGGTAGCATAACATAAAAAATGCCCCACGATTCCCTCCCTTGCCCTCTTTGTTGAGCCAATTTATTCTTACATGTAAAGTTGTTTAAAAAATAATCAAAAAATTACACTTTTATTCTCTTTCTCTGCTTAATTTTGTGCTAAACTGCTTGCATCACATTTAGGTGAAAGGGCAAGGGGTACACTATGATTGAGTCACAAAGTCCACTCTATGATGCATTTAAAGGCATCTTAAACACGATCGATAAAAACCGCGTCCAAGAGTTGCTCACGTACATGAACACCGAAGCGATCAACTTTAACCTTTTCAAAAACAACGCTTTTATAGAGCGAAAATTTCCTTTTGATATTATTCCTCGCGTTGTTTCAGC
>DBTO01000197.1:1331-3241 GCA_002307095.1 Sulfurospirillum sp. UBA1314 | reverse complement strand
GAAGATATCTATGGAGCGCAGAAAATTCTCAAAGATGGCATCATTCCTAGTGAATTTGTCTTCTCATCCAAAGCTTATCTGCCCGCGTTTGCCAACACGCCTGTGGCGAAAAACATTCGCGTACACATCAGCGGTATTGACCTGGTTAAAAACAGTGTCGGGGACGGTTGGGTTGTGCTTGAAGACAACATCAGGGTACCCAGTGGCGTGAGTTATCCGCTCTCACTTCGTATGCTGACACGTAAAGTGTTTCCTGAATTTTTTGAGAAACTGCCGATCCAAGGCGTGAGCGATTATCCGAAAAAACTTGAAAATGCCATGAATTACGTCAACACGGGCGGTATCAATGTCATCTTGACACCGGGTCGTTATAATTCTGCGTTTTACGAACACTCTTACTTAGCCAAAGAGAGCGGTGCAATCCTTGCCAACGGTGAAGATTTGGTGGTGGAGAAAGATAAAGTCTATCTTAAAACGTACAACGGCAGAAAAGCACGTGTGGGCGCCATTTACCGTCGTCTTGATGATGATGCACTTGATCCGGTTGAGTTTCATCCAGACTCTTTGATCGGAGTTCCCAACATCACGCAAGCGTACCGTGCAGGCAATATAGCGCTAATGAACAGCATTGGAAACGGCATCGCAGACGATAAAGGCATCTACTACTTCGTGCCAGCGATGATTAAATACTATATGAATGAAGAGCCGATCTTGCAAAATGCACCGACCTATTTGGCATTTTTTGAGAAAGATCGCAACCACATTTTACAAAATATGCGAACCTTGGTCATCAAAGATGTTGCAGAAGCTGGCGGATACGGCGTTGTGTTTGGCTCACAGCTCACTAAGCCTGAGCGCGAAAAGCTCAAAGATGCCATTATCGCAGAGCCTAGACGTTTTATCGCACAAGAGGTGATTGAATTTTACGACATCGAATGTTTGGATGAAGCAGGTACTTTTTCATCGCGCAAAGCCGATCTTAGAATGTTTTCGATTTACGGTGAAGACATTTTCGTCTGGCCAGGAGGACTCACGCGTTTTGCGATGGATCCGACCAGTTACATCGTCAATTCATCCCAAGGTGGCGGATTTAAAGATACATGGGTTTTAAAGGAGCAAAGATGATTCTCATACCCCCACAAGCCGCAGAACATCTTTACTGGATGGGCAGGTACATTCAAAGAGCAGAGAGTATGACACGTCTGGTCATTGCCCTTTTTGATAAAATTTTAGATGAAGATTTTGATGATGCAAAGGTGTTTTACGCTAAACTTGGCATCGCGCTTGAGTATGACTCGGCGCAAATGTTTTTGAGAGAAAGCGTTTTTAATTTGGAAGATGCGAGCTTATGCAACACGATCAATGCGGCACGAGAAAATGCCATTTTGACGCGCTCACACCTCTCAAATCGCATGTTTAGCCGCATTAATGCGCTCTATTTAGCCTATCAAACTGCCAAAGAGGAGCGTACTGTTTCGCTTTATTGGTTAGAGGGCACCCTAAAAGAGCTTGATGCCATTTGGGGCAATTTTGAGCTTTCACTCGTTGAAGCAAAAGAGTCTCCTTTGATTCAGCTGGGCAAAGTGGTAGAGCGAATGGATCTCAATATTCGTCTTTACGATAGCATTGAAGCTGCGTTGATGGATGTTGAAAAGCTTAACAGTATTGCTGAAAAAGTTCGTCCAAACCATAAACATGTGGCACTCTCTTCAAGCAATAGATTTAAAACGTTACAAACGATAAATTCAGTATTCGAGGCATTGACCACAACGCATGAAAGTTAATTTTTCTTACGATTTTACGCTCACGTTTGATGAGCCAGTACGCAACCATCACTTTTGTCTGCGCATGGTACCGTACACCAATGCCATACAGACACTTATTGAGTGGAAACTCAGTCTCAATGATGG
>DBTO01000197.1:739-960 GCA_002307095.1 Sulfurospirillum sp. UBA1314 | reverse complement strand
GTGTACCACGACAAAGAGCCTGTGGAGCTTTATCTTCCCTACTCCACGTTAACGCCTTGGTGCGAAGATGTGCGCGAATTTTCTCGTTCACTTAAGCTTCCTGTAACGGACTTTCGTAAAGCGCATTTTTTAACCCAACTGCTCTATGAGCAATTTAGAGCTATAGAAGAGCCTAAAGCCAAAGGGCTTGAAACCTTTTTGCTCTACAAAGAGGGTATTAG
>DBTO01000197.1:0-400 GCA_002307095.1 Sulfurospirillum sp. UBA1314 | reverse complement strand
GGGTTCATTGATGGTGTCAATAAAACACATACGTGGGTGGAAGCGTTTATGGATGGCGACTGGAGAGGGTTGGATCCGCAAAGTGGCATTTTTATCCACGATGAACCTTACATCAAAATCGCTCATGGGCGTGATTTTTCAGAGTGCCAAATTCACAGAGGCAGTTACATCGGCAAACGTCAGCATATTTTAGAAATCATGGGTAGAATTGAGAGGAATGAACAATGATTGAAGAGGTCTTTAACGTCAACTTACCTGTCAACGAAACCTTAACGCTCAGACGCAACCGTTTTTCGCCTGAGGATATTTCCACCTCAACCAAACGCATCTCGATTGTCACAGGGACGCATGGTGATGAGATCGAAGGGCAATACGTCTGTTATCTGCTTGCCAAATGGCT
>DBTO01000125.1 GCA_002307095.1 Sulfurospirillum sp. UBA1314 | reverse complement strand
GTGTCCAGCCTGCTTCTTTGGAAACTTTAAACGCGAAGATTTTGCTCTCATTGTTGAGCTGATACTCGACCAACCCATCGCTTTTGCCTTTGATCTGTTGGGTGAGCTCTGGCAAAAATTTTGAAAGCTCTTTTCCGTACATCTCTTTATTGGGGTGCGCGATCACAATGCCTGCGGTATCAAACAGCATCCCATAACCGCCATTAAAATTAACATCAGCAGTCGCTTTGGTCAGAGTGTCAAGCGCAATATCTAAAATGACACCGCCCACATATTTGCCCTCTTTCATGATCGGAGCCATAATCGAAACGATCAGTTTGTTGGTTGTTGCATCGATGTAAGCATCGGTAACACCAACTTTTCCGGAAGCTTTGATGGTTTTGTACCAGCCTCTCACGCGAGGATCGTACCCAGCCGATAACGGCGTTCCTGTTCCTGTCATCGCACTGCCATCTTCCAACCCCACCGTGGTATCAAAACCACCCAAAGTTTTAGTAGTCTCTTGCAAAATAGCGATAATCTCTGATTTTTCCATGGTCTGAATGTTGGTCAGATACCTTGCACTGCTTTCCATGCCACTTTTTTTACCGGCAAGCCACACATCAATATAATCGCTCAGCGCGCGTGATGCCATTTTTAGACTGTTTTCCGTTTGAATAACGCTGTTGTTTTTCGTATCGAAATAGCTGATAAAGCTAAAAATACTCAGACTTAAAAACATCAAAACGCAGAGTGTTCCGATAATTTTCCCTTTAAATGACATAGTTCCCCCTTGAAAAGCTGTGTGACATTATACCTATCCATTGATTGCGATACAGTTACAAGCGTGTATATTTTTTCATCGGGAGTGACTTTTTGACGAAAATTTCGAAGGGTTAAAAGGGAGAAGTAACCTTTACATGTAAAGACAATTTGAACCATTCGTTCTGCGATTTTTCAAATCCAAGTTCTTCATAGAGCCCATAAACAGACGCCTCTTTTGCCCATAGCCTTAGCTCTTGGCAGCCCATTTTCGTGCATGAAGCGATGGCAAATGTGAGCAACTCTTTCTCAAGAGACGGATATGAGGTGACTTCATCCACTATCACATCTTCAAGCATTGCTACCGTTTCCCCCGATGCAAGCGATACGTGGTACACAACAGGCACCATTCCTATGATATTTGTCTCTTGTACAGCAAGAAAAATAGCATGGGTATTCGCGTTTTGAAGCATCTCAGAGACGATTTTTGCCCTATTGTGCGCAGTCTTTGGAAAAGTAGCATGCAGAAATTGGCAAATATTGGGGATATCTTCGATCGTTGCAATCCTAAAATCTGTCGGATTTGGCTTGTAAGCGGATTCGTACGCGATCAGGATTTTTTTGCGCTCAATGCCCCAACTGTACCCACTCATCGCGCCACTTTTAGCAATGACACGGTGACACGGAATGAGATAGCCGATGTGATTTTTCCCGATGGCACTGGCTACGGCTCGCACCGCATTGGGTTGGTCGATGAAATTGGCGATGTCTTGATAGGTCGTGACTGCCCCATTGGGAAGGTTCAAAAGCGCTTTCCAGACATTGATCTGTAGGTTCGTTCCTTTGACCAAAAGATTGTATTTTTGATTGTTGATGAAAATATTTTCTAAATAGGTCTGTGCTTTGAGATCATCATGCACCAAATTGGCATTTTCCCACAGCTCTTTAAACCGCGTAAAAATCGCCTCTTTGTTTTGGTCAATAAACCCTAAATAACAAATGCCCTTGTCGGTATAAGCGATCAACGCTTCCCCAAAAGGGGTGATGCCAAAACCATACGTGATGATGACATCTTTCCCTTTTTCGCGCCACTCTTTGGGCGTAACGCCAATCAAATTGACAAAAAGTTCATGCAGTCTACTGACACTCGAGAGCCCAATGTCCAAGGTACTGTCTAAAATGGACTTGGACTCTTTGATGTGCTCTTTGGCGTAATTGAGCGTCACCGAGTGCAAAAACTGTTTGGGTGTCACGCCCACATACTCTTTAAACACGCGGATAAAATGGTATTTGCTCATGCCGATACTGCTGGCAATCACATCGATGGAGGGCTGTTCTTTAAAATGCGCATCGATGTATTTGATCGCTTTTTCAATCAACTGATAATTGGTATGCAACGCTTCCATCTCTCTCATCGCGCCCTCCTTCGTCATTTTGTCATTTAATACGTCGCACTTTCATACACGCGGAAGTTTTGCAAAAGTGCAACCAACTCTTTTTTGATCTTTACATGTAAAGCTAAATCGTGAATATTTTTCAACACATCGCAAATGCGGTGCGCGATCAACTCAAACTCTTTTTCTCTCAACCCCAACGTCGTTAATGCCGCAGATCCGATGCGGATACCTGAGGTCAACTTTGCACTTCTCGTATCGTTAGGAACACTGTTTTTATTCACGGTTATACCTGCATTTTCCAAGGCGGTGCTCGCCTCTTCGCCTGAAAAATCTTTGTTCAGTAATGATACCAAAATCAGATGGTTATCGGTTCCACCACTGACCAAATCAAAGCCTCGCTCAAGCATGACCTCGCCTAAAACGCTGGCATTACGTTTGACTTGCTTGGCGTAATCTTTCCACTGCGGCTTTAACACTTCACCAAACGCCACTGCTTTTGCCGCGATAACGTGCAACAAAGGACCGCCTTGGATGCCTGGGAAAATAGCCGCGTTGATCTTTTTAGATAGCGCTTCATCGTTTGTCATAATCACACCACCCCTAGGACCGCGCAATGTTTTGTGCGTCGTTGAAGTGACAACATGCGCATGCGGAAAAGGGCTCCTGTGCTCACCTGCGGCAACCAGACCCGCAATGTGCGCGATGTCAGCCACTAATATCGCTCCCACCGCATCCGCAATCTCACGAAATGCTGCAAAATCAAGCTCACGCGCATACGCCGAAGCACCGCAAACGATCATCTTAGGCTTGACGATTTTCGCGATCTCCAAAACCTTGGCATAATCAATATAGCCATTTGCATCGACACCATAGCTAAACGATTGATAATTTTTACCTGAGAAACTCACTTTTGCACCGTGCGTTAAGTGACCACCTTGTTGCAAATCCATACCCAATATTTTATCGTTTGCATTCAAAAGTGCCGCATACACCGCACCATTGGCTTGGCTACCTGAGTGCGGTTGCACATTGGCATAGGTACATCCAAAAATCTCACACAGTCTGTCAATAGCAAGTTGCTCGACCGCATCCGCACATTCACAACCGTTGTAGTAGCGCTTTTGTGGGTAACCCTCAGCATATTTATTGGTAAAAATACTTCCTGTTGCTTCCATAACCGCACGCGAGGTAAAATTCTCACTCGCGATCATCTCAAGATGCGTAGCTTGCCTCTCAAACTCATTTTGCAAAATCCTAAAAACGGCGTCATCGGCTGTGGCTAAACGATCATTGTTGATAAAACTCATCTGATCTCCTTTGGGGTTGATGAAAGACAGTTTAGCCATAAATGTTCTTTCACTCAATCCAAAAATTGCCAACTTAGTTTTATCGGAGCAATTTTTGGATTGTTCTATTGTGATAATTCTATTACAATGATGCAACACGTTGAGATTTTGAAGATGATAGGTAGGCTGTAATCTTTACATGTAAAGATTATCAAACGATTTTAGATTAACATTCAGATTATTCTAATTATACTTTGGTGTTAATCACTAAGGACATATTTAAGGAGAAATATATGATTCCACTGAATGAATTGGCTTTATTCGCAGGAGCAGCGCTGCTGATGGTTTTAACACCTGGTCCAAATATGATTTATTTGATCTCGCGGTCTATCGCTCAGGGGTACAAAGCAGGTATCATCTCATTAGTGGGCGTGATTGCAGGTTTTCTCATCCATATGTTTGCGGCAGCAATTGGCTTAACGGCGCTCTTTCTTGCCATTCCTCTTGCCTATGAAATCCTTAAATGGGCGGGTGCGCTCTACTTACTTTGGTTGGCATGGCAAGCTGTCCGACCAGGTGCTCGCTCACCCTTTGAAGCGAAAAATCTTCCATTTGATCCACCTTCCAAACTCTTTTTGATGGGATTTCTTACCAATGTGCTTAATCCTAAAATTGCAGTGTTTTACTTAGCCATTCTCCCACAATTTATTTCAACACAGTACGGCTCCCTCTTTTCTCAGAGCATTATGCTTGGATTGATACAAATTGCCATAAGCTTTTCAATTAACCTTCTCATTACACTCTCAGCAGCAGGTATCGCCTCTTGGTTTTCTCAAAATCCAACATGGCTCGCTATTCAACGTTATTTCATGGGTTTGGTATTAGTCACATTAGCCATTCGCCTTGCGCTTGAGCAACGACGCAATACCTAACCAGAGATAAGGGAAAAAGTGTTGAGCGCAAAGCTTGACTTTTAACTTTTTCCCTTATCTTTCTTTACATGTAAAGAAAAATTTTTCAAACTTCTCCCTATTTTACGATTTAAATTGCCCCAATTTTTGATTGAGATTTTCAGCGAGTTTTGAGAGATGATCAGCTGCACTTGCTATCTCTTCAACACTTCTGGCATTTTCACTGGTGATACTGTTGATATTGGTTACAAGATTGACGATTTTATCGGTATCGTTCACAATTTTATTAGAGTTCTTAGCGCTTATTGTCACAGCTTCTATACTCTCTTGCATAACGGATGTCGTATGGGTGATGGTCTCTCCAACATTGATTGAAACAGATGCTAAACGTCTAATATTTTGAGCATTTTTACTCATTTGCTCAGAAGAGTTAACGATGGATTGGACGATGACATTAATCGTTGCATTAATCTCCGTCAAAGAGGTTTGCGTACGTTCTGCTAGTTTTCGCACTTCATCAGCCACGACAGCAAATCCACGCCCATGCTCCCCAGCGCGTGCCGCTTCTATGGCAGCATTAAGCGCTAGAAGGTTTGTTTGATCGGCAATATCGGAGATAACAGTTAGAATTTGCTTCACTTGTTCAGCATCTCTACTCATCTGTTCTAACTGCCCTGCAAGCGTTGTTTCGGCTTCACTGGCAAGTTCAACTTCATTTTTGAGCATCACCACTTCATTCTTTGCAGACTCTAGTTTCTCGCCAGCCACGCCAATGCTTTTTTTCATAGACTCTGAAAGAAGAGCTGTTTCTTGAACAAACTTTTTAATGGAGATTATCTCTTCAATGGTATTGTTAACAATGATCGTACTGTGCTCTGCATTACGACCTATTTGCATGCTGGTCGTGCTTAGCTCATGCGAAACGGAAGCATTTTCGCTGGATGAGTGTTTAACATCATCAATAATCACTTCTAAGGTACTGACTAAGCTATTGAAACTCTGTACGATCTCTTCTATCTCATTTTTCTTGCCATACTTAATTCTAAATTTCAACTCTTTGTTTTGAACAAAACCTGCGATGCCATCACGAATCAATGAAACACCGTGCATAATGTTGTTTCGGATTGCAATTCCAAGGAGAATGACAGCAAGTGCAATCATCACCGCAGATACTATGACAAGTAAACTCGCATTATTTTTTGTTAAAACAGCTTCTTTGGCATCGGTCTCGGCAAGTTGTCGATTGTATTCCATCTGTTGAACAAACGAGTTCGTCATCTCATCCATGATGGTAGGATTTTTAAAAAGAATATCTCTCGATTCCACTCTTTTATTTTCTCTTGAAAAAACAATCGCTTTATCCACAAGTTGAAGGTACGCATTAACAGCTACTCGGTCTTTTTGAAGAAACTCTTTATCCGTATCATCAGAGATGAATGGTTCGTATTTTTTTAAAGCCTCTTTGAGTAGTATTTTTCTTTTTTCAAGATCATCTTCGATTTTTTGCATAACACTTAAATCATCTTGGGCAATATGCTGCCAAATCAAAACTCGAATCATAGACGCATTAAACAGAGCATCACTCAGTATTAAAACACTTGGCAACGCATCAACATTGCACGTATTGGTTTTTTGATAAACCGTTTCCATCTTTTGGATAGAAATACTCAGGACTCCTATGAGACCTAAAATAGCAATGAGCAACATTGCTAATAATTGTTTTGAAATACTCATTAAATTCTTTTCCTTTTAATTCTTTCATTAGAAACGCTAATAAGCTGCGAAATAAGAAGTCTTGAAACATCATAAGTCACTTTTTATGACCTATTTTCACAAATGCTTTAATCAGAAAAAAGATATTACATAAAGTTTATAGCATGAAAATAGCGTTACGCTGCGAATAAAATAAAAGAGTATAAATATTAAACTTTTATCTCCTCATTTTCTTTACATGTAAAACTTTTTGAGTATGCCTATCATTTTAAGCTTTTTCTAATGTGTCTTATTTTAATATATGAGCAATTGTTCATATGCGCATTTATATATCAAATTAAAGGAGGAACCGATGAGCGATGAATTTTGCAGTTGCGATGTTGTGCATGAAAATGTCATCGAAATGGTCAGAAAAAAGATGCCTCAAGAAGAGAAGCTTTATGACCTCGCTGAGCTCTTTAAAGTCTTTGGCGACACGACGCGCGTGAAGATTATCTCAGCGCTTTTTGAAGCAGAGATGTGTGTTTGTGACATCGCAGAACTTTTGCACATGACGCCCTCTTCCATCTCGCACCAACTGCGTGTCCTTCGTCAAGCAAGACTTGTCAAGCACCGTAAAGAGGGCAAAGTCGTCTTTTATTCACTTGATGACGAACACATCAAAAACATTTTTAACCAAGGCTTAGAACACATTTTAGAACCACGAGGATTTGAGTATGCAATTTCATGAGACCGCACCCCAAACATGCGACGCGACAGCGGAGAGTTGTTGCAGTAGATGCCAGCCCATTGTGCCAGATGCCCATGCGCATCATGAGCATGAGCACCATCACGGTTTAGGCGATTCTAGCGTGATGGAGATGTTTAAATCGTGGCATTTTGTCACGTTTTGCATCGGCGCGGTGCTCTTTGTCTCCGCTATTGTGATGGATGAGAGCAATCCTTTGATGTTTTGGACCTATCTGATCAGCTTTTTCCTTGTCGGTGGCGAAATCCTCTACATGGCGGTCACCAACCTTTTTAAAGGGCATCTGTTTGATGAAAACTTTTTGATGGGACTTGCAACCGTTGGAGCGTTTAGTATCGGCGAGTATCCTGAGGGCGTCGCGGTGATGCTTTTCTTCCGTATCGGTGAGTTTTTCCAAGACTTAGCAGTCGATCGTTCACGCAAATCCATCACCAAACTGATGGACATCCGACCCGATTTTGCAAACCTGCAAAGCGAAACGGGCGAGCACAAAGTAAACCCAAGTGATGTTGCACTAGGAAGTTGCATCATCGTCAGACCGGGAGAGAAAATCCCACTCGATGGCATTATTTTAGAGGGTCGCTCCACACTGGACACCTCGGCACTCACAGGCGAATCCTTACCTAAAGAGGTCACCGTCGGCAGTGAAATTCTCTCTGGAACCATCAATAAAACGGGTGTGATTATCGTAGAGACGACCAAACTTTTCTCAGAGTCCACGGTTTCTAAGATCTTAGACCTTGTGCAAAATGCAGGCGCTAAAAAAGCCAAAACAGAGCAATTTATCACCACATTTGCCAAGTACTATACGCCACTTGTCGTCATATCAGCCGCCCTCCTCGCGTTCGTGCCACCGCTTTTGATGCAAGACGCCCTTTTAAGTGACTGGTTTAGACGCTCGTTGGTTTTCTTGGTTGTCTCATGCCCATGCGCATTGGTCGTTTCCATACCGCTGAGCTTTTTTGGAGGCATCGGTGGTGCGTCTAAAAACGGTATTTTGGTCAAAGGGGGCAACTTTCTTGAAGCGCTCAACGGCGTCGATACCGTTGTTTTGGATAAAACTGGCACACTGACCAAAGGCATTTTTAGCGTAACCTCCATCACTGCACTACACGGAAACAGTGAAGGGGATGTCTTGCGGCTTGCGGCTCTGGCTGAGATGCACTCAAGCCATCCCATCGCCCTTTCCATCAAACGCGCGTACACAGAGCCTTTGGAAGCAGTGGTGAGCGACTATGAGGAACTCGCAGGCTACGGCGTCAAAGCGACCATAGAGGGCAAGACCGTTCTAGCAGGCAACGATAAACTCCTCCTTGAGCACACCATTGTCCATGAAACAATCGATACGCCCGACACCGTCGTTTATGTCGTGGTTGAGGGCGTTTTAGCAGGCTACCTCATCATCGCCGATACACCCAAAACGGATAGCAAACAAGCCATTTTAGCGCTCAAAGCGCTTGGCATTAAAAATATCGTGATGCTCACAGGCGACAATAAAGCCGCCGCCGAAAAAGTCGCTAAGGAACTTGGCATCACGCATGTGGAAGCCGAACTTTTACCGCATCAAAAAGTCGAAAAGCTTGAAGAGATTATGGCACGCAAAAGCGGCAAAGGCAAAACCGTTTTTGTGGGAGATGGCATCAACGATGCACCAGTCCTTGCACGCGCAGACATCGGCATCGCAATGGGGGGAGTTGGCTCAGACGCGGCGATTGAAGCCGCCGACATTGTCATCATGACCGATGAGATCAGCAAAGTCGCCACTGCGCTTAAAATCGCCCATAAAACCCATGCTATCGTGTGGCAAAACATCATCTTTGCACTTGGGGTTAAAGGGATTATTTTGATCATGGGAGCGATGGGAATTGCCACGATGTGGGAAGCGGTTTTTGGCGATGTGGGCGTTGCGCTCATCGCTGTACTCAATGCGACACGGGTTTTAACGCATAAATAAACACACAAAACGCTCTTCAAAACGAGGAGCGTTTTTTTTACATGTAAACACTCAAATGGTGGTTATTTAAAAAATTTATCGATCAAGGTTGTGAGCCACCCACCGTTCATTTGACCTTCTTTTTTGTGAAGCATCGCTTGAACAACCTCTTTATAGTCCGCATCCTCGTGTTGTATGTGATTGATCAGCCACATTTGCAGATCCATCATCAGCTGTTTAGAAATATCTTCACCGTTCTCATAGCGTTCTTGAAAGAAATGAATACGCTCAATAAATGAAAGATGCACCTGCTTATGCGCTTCCAGTTTAGGATACCCTGCCTCTTCCATCAAACGCTCTTCAAAGGCAAGATGAGACACCGTGTAATCCATTAACGCTAAAAGCACCGTACGCACTTTTTCGTTATCGTGATAGATCGAAATCGTGCCGAGCTCATTAATATACGCAATCATTTGCTTATGCTGATCATCAATCACAGCGATACCCACTGAAAAAGCTGGCTCCCATTTCCAATACGACATTGCCATTCCTTGTAAATTGAATTTTGATGCAATTTTGAAAATTATAACATAAACTTAGAAAGGGAAAATGGGGATTTAGGATGAAAGGATGCACTGCTTTTATCTTGTTTTTTGGCTTTACATGTAAACACCAAAACCCCTAAATAATCGGCTTTTGGCGCTTGGTATAATACATCGAAGGCAGTACCAAACCAAAGGCAATCGCAAATAAAATACTGACCGCATGTAAGCCATTTTGGATAAAACTTGAAAGCAAAGCATCAGTGACGCCATCGGTGTTCATCGAAACAAGGCTTATCATCATCTCATACGCGTACGTTCCAGGGATGATCGGAATGATGGAAGGAACGGTGTAGACGGGTCTGGGCATCACATAAGCACGTGACCAGAAAACACCGATAATGCCGATTGCCGTTGCGGCGATAAACGTTGACAGTTCGATGGAGAGGTGATGGTGCATCAACACTTCTCTAAACCCATACGTAAAAGCGCCACCCACCGCGCACAACGGCAGAGCTGAGCGCGGAACGTTGAAAATCATCCCAAAACCCACAGCAGGAATCGCCGCCCACAGGGAATTAAGTAAAAGAGTCACCCATTCCATCATTACCATCCTTTAATGTCCAAAAGCCCCATGGCAAGCATGATACCCAAAGAAGACATGAGTGTTAAAAGCGTCGCTTGCGTCCAACGTCCCCAGCCCATGCTGATGTAGCCTTTGAAGGCATCGAGCATCGAGTTGATATAGGGAAATCCCGGGACAAGGAGTAAAACACTCGAAGAGAGAACGATACTTCCTGTCGCACTGAGACCTTGATAAAAAGAGAGGCTGGCGATCATCGTACACACAAACGCGGTAAATGCAAAGACGATCAGCAAAGAGTAATTACGAGAAGAGAGTGCCCTACGTACCATCATTCCCACCGAAGCGGCTAAAAAAGTGATGCAAAATCCCGCCCAATCTGCCCCTTGCAAATGGCTAAATGCCGCACACGAAAGCCCGATCATCGGAACAATCAACCACGCAGGATACGCGTTTGAATGAATGTTAGCAAGCTTGGTTTCCACCATCATAATGTCGCGAGGATTTTTCTCCGCCGCAATGCAGATCGTGACGATTTGATGCACGATTGACATATTGATCGGCTGTTCGTGCGCGCGCCTCGTGGTCGTAACCGAAGAGTCACCAATGAGCGTGGTCAAAACAATCGCAGAGGGAATCAGCGAAATCTCAATGGACGTACACCCCAGTGCCACACCCAAACGAGACGAGAGTTGCTCGATCAAACGACTCTCAGCACCGTACTCCAAAAGCATCGCCGCAACTCTGACAACAACGGTGGTGATTCTGGTCTGTTCTTCCTTTGAGATCGTGGGAAATCCTTTTTTCATTTTATGCGAGAATCATAGTCTAAATAGGTTGAAACTAAAATGTATAGGCTATTTTTTGATACTATTGCTTTATTTTTCAGCTTTACATGTAAAAGTTAAGAATTTAACTCTGATCACTTGAATTTATATTTTTATAACTTAGAAAATCTAAAAAAACTTGTTCAATATAGTTGACGGATGTTAATATATAGTATATTTCTTCATCAGATATTTGAATATCTCTAAATCTTTTTGGATGGGTTATTCTGTCTCTAACAACAATTGATTTTCTTAATAACTTAAATTCTTTTCCTGAAGTTTTTAAATCAAAATTTTCTTTATTTAATATTTTTTTTGCTAATTTAAATGTTTGTTTAAAATTATCTAGGAGACTTATTTTATAATCGTTATCCTCATACAATAATGTTCTTTCTTTTGCATTTAATTCATAGAATACTTTATGCAATTTTCTTCTTAAATGATATTTTAAACAATACGGAATACACTCAATATAAGAAAAAGCACTTTTTACAAAACATCGTCTTAAAAATTGACTTTCTTTATCATTTTCTAACATTTGTAAGCTTTTTACTACATCATCATTCAAATTTTCAAATAATTCAAATTGATTTGCATCTACATAACTCAACATTTTAACTCTTTAGTTTTTAATTATTTTCTACAGGATTTAGAAATTATGGCTAAACTTTGAATTTTTCCAAAAGTAAGCATTTATCCAAACATAAAATACTAGCTAAATTTCATCTAAAAACCTTTACATGTAAAGTAAAGCGTTGCATTTTTCTAACCTTCCTTTCGGTACAATAGCACACTTTAATTTTGGAATGTAGATGAATACCCTCTGTAAAATGGCGCTTTTGGTCATCACACTTTTACATGTAACACACCTTTTTATGCCCGTGAGTTTGGAGCTTTTAACGTTTTTTACAGCTCTTTTGTTTGGGGTGGGTCTTTTGATACAAAAGAGTGGTTTTCGCACCATTACTCTGTTCTTTTTTACGTTGGGTACGCTCATACTTGTCTACTATAAACTTCCTTTTTCCATTGGGATGCAATCGCTTACTTCCATGACCAACATCATCGCCATCATCGTGGTGATGCAGCTTTTCTCCATTCCCATCGAAGTCGGGCACTACAGTGACACTGTTGAGTATTGGCTCAAAAGACTCTTTAAAAAGGAGAGTTCGCTCTACCTTTTTTCGATGCTTGTGACCAATCTTTTTGCGAGCTTTTTGCTCTTTGGAACCGTGCCTGTGATGGTTTCACTCTTTAACAAAGCCCTTAAAAACAGTGTTTCGCAGTACCAGCGCTTTTTTGCAACTGCCATTATGCGAGGGTACACACTTGCCCTCTTTTGGGCACCGGGGGCGATTATCATTCTTTTGGTGATGCAAGTGACCCATGTCTCGTGGTCACAGCTGTTTGTGCCGGGTCTTCTTTTGAGTCTCATAGGGATGTTGACGTCGTATGCTTTAGAGCATCTTACACGCCTGAACAAGCCCATCGTTTCGATGTCTGAAACGCTGACTAACTCTTCTTCTATCGCCAAAAACGCACCCAAACAGACCGCACATATTATCCTTGTGATTATCAGCCTTATTGTGGGTATAGGACTCTTGGAAAGGTTTTCGATTGCAACAGGAACAGGGAGAATTTTACTCGCAGGACTCATCGTCTCAACGATTTGGATCATGTATTACCGTAACCAGCCAGAGCTCAAAACGGTGTTGAAGAACTACGGGGAGAGTGGCATTATGCAAGCGACCGATTTTTCAGTCTTTTTTATTGCGGTGGGGCTATTTGCAGGTGCGGTCGATCACAGTGGTATTTTGAGTCACATTCAGCCATTCTTGCAAGGAAGCGTTAACCACCTTGGCATCTTCTCTATCCTTATCATTCCTCTTTTGTTTATCTTTATCGCCTTATGCGGCATCCATCCTTTGGTGCTAGCAGTGATGTTTGGCAAGATTTTACTCTCCGTTTCACTTCCGCTCTCTTCCGTTTCTATCGCGCTTATTTTGCTTCTATCGGCAGCTATCTCCTTTATCATCTCGCCATTTGCAGGCATGTCACTGATGACCGCCAAATTTTTACATGTAACACCGCTAGAAGTCTCTCTCAAATGGAACCTACTTTTTTGCAGTCTCTTTTTGATCGAAGGGTTGTTTTTTGCCTATATGTGGCACGGCTAAGATTAAACTTTTGTCACACTTTTGTTAGTGTTTAAAAAATAATCAAAAAATGAGACTTTTATTCGCTTTCTCTGCTTAATTTTGTGCTAAACTGCTTGCATCACATTTGGGTGAAAGGGCAAAAGGTACACTATGATTGAGTCAAACAGTCCATTCTATGATGCGTTTAAAGGCATCTTAAACACTATCGACAAGAACCGCGTCCAAGAGTTGCTCACGTATATGAATACCGAAGCGATCAACTTCAACCTTTTTAAAAACAACGCGTTTATAGAGCGCAAATTCCCCTTTGACATCATTCCAAGAATCGTCTCCCCGTCAGAATTTGCGTACCTTGAAAAAGGGATACAACAGCGCATTTATGCCCTCAATCTCTTTTTAGAAGATGTCTACGGAGCGCAGAAAATTCTTAAAGACGGCATCATTCCTAGTGAATTTGTCTTCTCTTCCAAAGCCTATCTGCCTTCTTTTGCCAATACTTCTGTGGCGAAAAACATTCGTGTGCACATTAGCGGTATCGACCTTGTTAAGAACAGTGTTGGGGATGGTTGGGTTGTGCTTGAAGACAACATCAGGGTACCCAGTGGCGTGAGTTATCCGCTTTCACTTCGTATGCTGACACGCAAAGTGTTTCCTGAATTTTTTGAGAAGCTACCGATTCAAGGGGTGAGCGATTACCCGAAGAAACTTGAAGCGGCGATGGACTATGTCAACACGGGTGGCATCAATGTCATCTTAACACCGGGTCGTTATAATTCTGCGTTTTATGAGCACTCTTATCTTGCCAAAGAGAGTGGCGCGATACTTGCCAATGGTGAAGATTTGGTCGTTGAGAAAGACAAAGTCTATCTCAAAACCTACAACGGAAAAAAAGCACGTGTGGGTGCCATTTACCGACGGCTTGATGATGATGCACTTGATCCTGTCGAGTTTCATCCAGACTCTTTGATCGGGGTTCCCAACATCACGCAAGCGTATCGCGCGGGTAATGTAGCGCTGATGAACAGCATCGGAAACGGCATCGCTGACGATAAGGGCATTTACTACTTTGTGCCAGCGATGATTAAATATTACATGAATGAAGAGCCGATCTTGCAAAATGCCCCAACGTTCTTGGCATTTTTTGAGAAAGATCGCAACCACATTTTACAAAATATGCGAACCCTCGTCATCAAAGATGTTGCGGAAGCTGGAGGATATGGCGTTGTGTTTGGCTCACAACTCACCAAGAGTGAACGCGAAAAACTCAAAGATGCTATTATCGCGGAGCCTAGGCGTTTTATCGCGCAAGAGGTGATCGAGTTTTACGACATCGAATGTTTAGATGAAGCAGGCACCTTTTCACCTCGCAAAGCCGATCTTAGAATGTTCTCGATTTACGGTGAAGATATTTTTGTCTGGCCAGGAGGGCTCACGCGTTTTGCGATGGATCCGACCAGTTACATCGTCAACTCTTCCCAAGGTGGCGGATTTAAAGATACATGGGTTTTAAAGGAGCAAAGATGATTCTCATACCCCCTCAAGCGGCAGAACATCTTTACTGGATGGGTCGCTATATTCAAAGAGCTGAGAGTATGACACGTTTGGTCATTGCTCTTTTTGATAAAATTTTAGATGAAGATTTTGAGGATGCGAAGGCATTTTATGCCAAACTTGGCATTGAACTTGCATACGACTCAGCACAAATGTTTTTGAGAGAAAGTGTCTTTAACTTAGAAGATGCGAGCTTGTACAATACAATCAACATGGCGCGTGAAAATGCCATTTTGACACGCTCACACCTCTCAAACCGTATGTTTAGCCGCATTAATGCGCTCTATTTAGCCTATCAAACCGCCAAAGAGGAGCGTACTGTTTCGCTTTATTGGTTAGAAGGTACGCTCAAAGAGCTTGATGCCATTTGGGGTAATTTTGAGCTTTCACTCGTTGAAGCCAAAGAGTCTCCTTTGATTCAGTTGGGCAAAGTGGTAGAGCGAATGGATCTCAATATTCGCCTTTACGACAGCATTGAAGCGGCTTTGATGGATGTGGAAAAGCTTAACAGCATTGCTGAGAAAGTTCGCCCAAATCATAAACGTGTTACACTTTCGTCCAGTAATAAATTTAAAACGTTACAAACGATCAATTCAGTATTCGAGGCATTGACCACAACGCATGAAAGTTAATTTTTCTTATGATTTTACGCTCACATTTGATGAGCCAGTACGCAACCATCACTTTTGTTTGCGCATGGTGCCGTACACCAATGCCATCCAAACACTTCTAGCGTGGAAACTCAGTCTCAATGATGGTGTCCCTTACTACGAGACACGCGATGGATTTGAAAACCATTTGGTGTATGGATTTTTGGGCAAACCGCACCGTGCGCTTAAAGCAACCATCGAAGGAGAGATAGAACTCTCCCCTTATGTGTACCACGACAAAGAGCCCGTGGAGCTTTATCTGCCGCACTCTACGTTGGCACCTTTGTGCGAAGATGTGCGTGAATTTTCTCGTTCGCTCAAACTTCCTGTGACCGACTTTCGCAAAGCGCATTTTTTGACCCAACTGCTCTATGAGCAATTTAGAGCGATCGAAGAGCCTAAAGCCAAAGGGCTTGAGACGTTTTTACTCTACAAAGAGGGCATCAGTCAAGATTTTAGCCATTTGCTGATTGCGCTCTTGCGCAGTAACGGCATTCCTGCACGTTTTGTCAACGGGTTCATTGATGGCGTCAATAAAACACATACGTGGGTGGAAGCGTTTATGGATGGGGATTGGAGAGGACTTGATCCGCAAAGTGGCATTTTCATCCATGATGAGCCTTACATCAAAATCGCGCATGGGCGTGATTTTTCAGAGTGTCAGATTCACAGAGGCAGTTACATCGGCAAACGTCAGCATATTTTAGAGATCATGGGTCGAATTGAGAGGAATGAACAATGATTGAAGAGGTCTTTAACGTCAACTTACCTGTCAATGAAACCTTAACGCTCAGACGCAACCGTTTTTCGCCTGAGGACATTTCCACCTCAACCAAACGCATCTCGATTGTCACAGGGACGCATGGTGATGAGATCGAAGGGCAATACGTCTGTTATCTGCTTGCCAAATGGCTGAACGCGAACAAGCACTGTATCAAAGGCATTGTAGATATTTATCCTGCTATGAATCCTATGGGCATCGACAGCATCACACGTGGGTTTCCTTTTTACGATGTCGATCTCAACCGCAATTTTCCGGGCAATACCTCTGACTTTTTACCTTCCCAAGTGGCGAATGCTATTGTCGATACAGTCAGGGGCAGTGACTTTGCCATCGATATTCATGCAAGTAACATCTTTTTACGCGAACTTCCTCAAGTGCGCATCAGTCGCTCAACCGCCGATGAACTCATCCCCTTAGCGGAGAAACTCGACATTGAGTTTATTTGGGTGCATGACGCGGTGACAGTTTTGGAATCTACTTTTGCGCATGCGATGAATTCGATTGGTACCAAAACACTCGTTGTGGAGATGGGTGTGGGAATGCGCATCACCAAGGAGTATGGGCAAAGTCTCACCAAAGGTATTTTAAACCTGCTCGCACACGTGGGCATCATCGAAAGAGCCGTCCTTCCAACGACGAAAACGACCGTTTCAAACCTGCATTCCGAAGTCTTTTTTGTCAACGCTTCCAAATCAGGGATTTTCATTCCTATTTTAGAACACAATGTCACTGTTTTAAAAGGTGAAAAACTCGGGGAAATCATCGATCCGCTCTCAGGGCGCATTCTAGAAACACTCATTAGCCCCTGCAATGGCTTGTTATTTACCATTCGCGAATACCCCGTCGTATATGAAGGCTCCCTTCTTGCACGCATACTCGAAGACCCCAAAGAGGACACCGCCCTATGAAAGAAGAAGTTTTATTTGAGATCAGCTCTCTGAGTCGCAATCCTCTCAAAGTCAAAGGGTTTCGTTTTGGAAGAGAGGGCACGACGCCTAGTTGCGTCATCGTAGGACCGATGATGGGCACCGCCATCGACCAGCTTTGGATTGCGTCGCAATTGGTGCGCTTTTTACGTCAACATGAACTAGCGAATGCCGCCTTTGTCAAGGGTGAAATTCTTGTGATCCCCACCGTCAATCCCTACTCCTTTAACATGGGGAAAAACTTCTGGCCGCTTGATAACACCGACATTGATGTGATGTTCCCCGGCTACGATAAAGGCGAAACAACCCAACGCATCGCCGCACGCTTGTTTGAAAAAACCAATAACTACGACTACGCGATTTTACTCGAAGCGAGAAAAGATCACGTCGAGTGCATTCCCTACGTCGAGGTACTCGAATCGGGCATGAACTACATCGAGGATGCAAGAGCGTTTGGGCTTGATTTTATTCACGTCAAAGAGGAAACGCCCAATGACACGGTCTCATTAACGTATAACTGGAATGTGTGGAATGCCAAAGCATTTTCGCTCATTTCAGGTAAAAAAGGCATCCTCCATAAGCACGAAGCCAACAAAGTGTTTGATGCCATCGTGCGCTTTTTAGTCAAAAAAGAGCTCATCGACTTCTCAACGTTTGAAGGCTCACACGGCAATCTTGTTATGCCAAACGACATCGAAGCGATCAAAAGCAGTGCCGCAGGGCTCTTTGACACTCTCGCCAACATCGGCGATTCTGTCGTACACGGTCAACCCTTAGCGCGCATTTTCAACTCACTCGATGGCACGCTCATCCAGACGATCATCTCGCCGTGCGATGGCATCATCTCCTGTCGCTACGACTATTCGCTCATCTTCCAAAACGCCATTGCGTATCGCATCGTCAAAGTCGAATCCGCACAAAACACTCTTTAAGCTTTACATGTAAACGTTTTTGGTTTACATGTAAAGCTTGATTGCTTAGCATACGGGAAGACTACTTATCACCTTTGCTTTATTAAAAACGATGTCGCATAAAAGTGCAAAAACGATGAGGAAATAGGCTAAATACCCAAATCCCGTGTAATCGTTATAGAGTATGGTATAAAACCAGTTTTGCTGAAAAAGATAAACATAAGAGCATAGTGCAGAAGAAAGTAACAGAAGAAAACTGGGTAAAAAGAGATGCTCTGTTGCTTGCGGTTTCAAAAACGATATAAGAAATAAAAAGATAAAGCAAAGCCCATTAACTCCAAGGAAGATTCTCATATCTCGTGTGAGTTTTTCTACAGTTTCCATGTATTTTCCATTCATAAAATCAGCCAGTTTTTCTTTTGCTTTTTCCAAAGAGGCTATTTCAACTTCAACGAAAGTGCTTAAGCGTTCTTTCCATCTAGTTCGACATTCGCAATGAGGATCGGAAATTTTTGCCAGTTGCGTTGCTAAAATAGTTGGAGCATCCTCTTTAAGCTTCTGTTTAAGATATGCTAACGTTTCACCTTTCGTACCAAACACTTTTTCAACTATTTTGGATTGAGGCAGTTTCATCGAATCTATTTTTGCATTGATTTCATTTTGGAGTTTCCACGCTATAAAATGCTTAGCAGATGTTTCAACCATTTGAGAATCGGAAAATGTCAAAAAGAAAAGTGGAACAAAAAATAAAATTCCTAATGCTCCAAATCCTCTGAGAAGATACTTTTTCAACCATTATCCTTTATGTTCTAGCTTAGCTTATGCAGGAATATCTAACTTTTCAACGGCATCAAGATTAAGCGAGTGCCCAAGAATCCATAGACTGTATTTATCTTGCATTGCAAGCCAACTCTCAGGTGTTCGTCCCAACGTTATTGAAAGGCGTAGTGCCATTTCAGGCGTTACATTGGTTTTGCCTGCAATAAGTCGATGAAAAGTAGAAGGTGCAACGCTTAGTTTATGCGCCACTTCTCGTTCACTGATATGAAGTTCATCAAGGTAAACTTCTTTGATAAATTGCCCAGGATGGGGCGGGTTGTGCATGCTCATTAGTGGTAATCCTCGTAATTTAAAATACAGACATCGCCATTTTCAAAGGTAAACGTGAGTCTCCAATTGCCATTGACCCAGATAGACCAGACGCCTTTTTTAGTGCCTTCAAGTTCATGCAAATCAAATCCAGGCAATTTTAAATCTTCAATAACCATTGCCGTATCAAGTGCCGTTAGTCTCATTTTCAGTTTTTTTGCATGATCAGCTTGAATACCTTTGAGGCTCCCTGATTCAAAAAAGAGTTGAAGACCTTTATGTTTAAATGACTTTATCATGAGAGAATTATAGCACAGTGTTGCATCATACGCAACACTGTAAAATAGAGAATAGCTTTACATGTAAAACATTTAGAATATCTTTTGTACGTTCACTTCGATGGAAAGTTCGCTTTGTCCGCTGCTTAACACCACACCTTTTAGCGGTGCGACGTCGTTGTAGTCTCTCCCACTTCCTAGTAAAATGTGTTGATCTTCGGGGATGATGTTGTTGGTGGGGTCGAGTTCTAGCCAACCAAGGCGCGGAATGTAGAGTGCAAACCATGCGTGGGATGCGTCGGCGCCAAAGAGTTTGGGCATGCCAACGGCAGGAATGGTTTCGATGTAGCCGCTCATGTATTTAGCAGGCAGACCGATGGAGCGAAGGGCGGCGATGGCGAACTGTGCGAAGTCTTGACAGACCCCTTTTTTTGCCTCGAAAATCTCCTCGATGGGCGTGGTCACATCGCTAAAACCTGCGACGAATTGGAAGTCTTGAAAGATGCGGTTCATAAACTCTTGTGCGGCATCTACAAGGTTGCGTTGTGGCGTGAATGAGCGCTTCGCATATTCGACAATGCCACGCGACGCTTTAGGAATAAGCGCTGAGTCAAACATAAAAGGCTTCGCAACCAGATCGTTCAGGTCAAACTGTTGCAAGAGACGCAGTGATTCCTCGTACGTCGTACTTTGCGCGCGAAGGTTGTTTACATGTAAACGCATCGCATCGCCACCCAGCTCAACATGCGATCTTCCGATAACGCAGAGTGATTCATGTGCTTCACGGATCAAAAGGTGCGTTGTGTGATTGCCAAACATGTCATCAAATTCGCTTTGCTCATACGGCATGGGCGTGATCTCCATGCCAAAATCCATCACGCGCTGAAAAGGCGTGTCTTTGGGTTTGAGACGGGCAATGTTGTGGCTAAACGTGACGAGGCTTTCGTATTTGAAGGCGGTTTTGTGGTAAATTTCGTACATCATGGCTTACTCATCGTAGTGGGAAAAATAGGTTTTGGAAAGCTCCATCGAACAGAGCGAAAAATGCGCTGTCAGTTTTGCTAAAAATTCATCGAGTTTTTGATACACCATTCCACCTTCTTCTATCTGCATCAAGCTTGCGACATTGGTGAGTTTCAGCGATGAAAACGCTTGAAATACCGGCTCTTCGTAGCTACTGAGATACTTTTTACTCTTCGGAAGCGCTTTCATGTCTTCCAAAAGCTCGTTGGTAATGTAAGCAATCGACTTGGGAAATTGCGGACTGAGGATTAAAAACTCCAACACATTGTCCAACTGAAGCGAGCTTTTATACTGCGTTCGATACGCATTAAAGCTCTCACAGGAGTTGAGCATACCCTCTAAAATGTCGTAACTTGCGGACTTTTCATGTTTGACACAGAGCATCGAGCGCGCTTTGGAGATCGTCAAAAGTGCGGATTCGAGCTTATAACCGATGTCATACAAAATCAACCCCTGCTCTTTGTACATGCTCTCTTCGACCAGCTCTTTGTACGCAACAAGGTAGAGCAAAAATTTATCGAGTTCGCTTAAAATCGTCTGCGTGGGAGAGTTGATTTTGCGCATAAAGATTTTCCACTCTTTTTGCATCTTGTCAAAGAGTTTCCACGCCTCAATCGCCAGCAGACTTTTGATCGAGACATTCGCGCTAAAGAGCATCTCCATCGTAAAAGAAAGTCCCCCTTGCTTGCTTTTGTCTTTGATGAGCGACTCGATTTCACTCGTCTGATTTTGTGCGATTTTTTCATCTAAAAATCCAGGATACGTCATCGTTAAATGCGTCAAGGATTTTTCCAAAATCAGTTGCGATTCATGCGATAAAGCCCCTTCGTAGCGGCTAAAATTAGTCATCTTTTTCACCACATAGCGAATGAGACGTATGGTTGTGATGGTGCGGCACAAGTAGCGTCCCAACCAAAAAAGGTTTTCTGCTTTGCGCGTGGGCATTGTGTGAATCGAGACATCCACATAAGGAAGCGTGTTGAAAATGGAGCTCATATCGATCGTATCATCTTCGCCCAAAATCCACAAATCTTTACTCGTTCCACCCTTTTGCGATGAGACCAAGAGGGCATCTTTGGAGGCAGAAACGCGCACCAGTCCTCCGTTCATCACCGTGTAATTCTCACTTTTTTTCAGGGCATACGCACGCACAACGGCGTTGCGAGGCTCGATTTTCCCGTTGGCATAAAAAGGAGTCGTGGAAAAACTGATCTCCTCTTGTGCAACGTACTGGTGAGGGTTTTGGAGAATGCTATGTTTAAGCTGCTGCTTCATCTCATGCGAGAGTTTTTTCACCAAATGCGTCTGAATCGCCTCGGTGCGGTCAATTTTTTTGATGATGAGCGTGTCAAAATGCTCAAGCACATACTCCAACTCATGGCTCTGCCCACACCACCACGTCGCGATCTGTGGCAGTAAAAGCTCTTCGTTTAAAAAATAACGACAGATGCGCTCCATAAACGGGTTCAGCCCGATGTTCTCCACAATCGCACTGCCGATGGGGTTGATCATACCAAGATTGCCCTGCCTTAAGCAGTCAACCAAGCCTGCCACGCCCAATTTTGAGTCATTAAGAAGCTCAAGGGGGTCGCAAAAACGGTCATCCAAACGTCTTAGCAGAGTGTTGATAGGCTTTAGCCCACTCAAACTCTTCAGCCACAGCGCACCGTTTTTAGAGAGCAGATCATCGCCTTCAACCAAGTTGATCTCCAAAAAAGAGCTCAAATAGGCATGTTCAAAGTAGGTCTCACTTAAAGGTCCCGGAGTCAGCAGTGCCGCTTTGGTGATGTCACCTTTGGAGAGTTTTTTCAAAAGCTTTTTAAACTCATCGATGAACGGAAGCAGTTTTTTGATCTCGTGTTCTGGGTAGAGGTCTTTTGAGACGATGTTCATCGTCAAACGATTTTCAACGGCATATCCAAGCCCTGAGGGCGCTTGGGTGCGATCATTGATGACCCACATTTTCCCATCAGGCCCTCGTGCCATGTCAAGCGCGTAAAAATGGAGCTGAAAATCCTCCATCAAGCCTAAAGTGTGAACAGCAGGAATGAACCCTTTATGCCCGTAAATCACCTCGGCAGGAATGATGTTCTCTTTAAGCAGTTTCTGCTCACCATAGAGGTCTTTTAAGATCAAGTTGAAGAGTTTTGCGCGCTGTTTGATCCCTTGTTTGATTACTTTCCACTCCGTCTTCGTAATAACAAAGGGAATCGGGTCCAAACTCCACGGACGATTGCCATTGCCATCAGGGTCGTTGTAGACGTTGTACGTCACACCGTTGTCTTCCAAATGCCACGCGATCTCTGCTTGTTTGTTGGCGAGTTCCTCAGCGCTGATCGATTCAAGGCGTTCTAGAAGCGGTTGCCAATGCTCCCTGACGCGTAACTGCGCATCGAGCATCTCATCAAACTGCGAAGCCGAACTGTAATTATCTAAAAAATTCATCTATTTGGCATTCCATTTACGTCTAAGATCTAAGGTGTGTGGAAATTCACTGCTGATCGGCAGTTCTTGAAACACAAACTGTTTGAGCGCTTTGGGTTTATGCACGACAACGGTGCGTTCACTGCCCTCAACCACATGGGGTATCACCGAACTGCTTTGGTACTCTGCTTCACCTTGGGTGTGGTTAAAGTCCCAAAAACGGTTGATACGACGGGATTCTGCTTCGTAGCTGTTCACAGGGAAGGTGTCATAACTTCGACCTCCTGGATGGGCTACAAAGTAGGTCATTCCTCCGATGGAGCGTTTGTTCCATGTATCGACGATGTCAAAGACCAAAGGCGTGTCGGCACCGATGGTTGGATGCAGTGCAGAGTACGGCTCCCACGCTTTGTACTTCACGCCAGCAACGAACTCGCCTTCCATGCCTGTGGGGGCTAGGGGAATCGCCACAGCGTTACATGTAAGCGTGTAGCGCTCAGGGGTGAAGTTTTGTACCTTCACCTGCACACGCTCCAACGAAGAGTCCACATAACGAGCCGTGCCTTGTGAGCTACTCTCTTCGCCCAAGACATTCCACGGCTCGATGGCGGCACGCAGTTCTAGGTGCATATTTTCAATCGTGGTCATGCCATAGAGTGGAAAGCGAAACTCAAAGAAAGGGTCGAACCAGTTTAACTCAAACGCATACCCTTCCGCTTGTAAAAATTCGACAATGTCGCGTAAATCTTCTTTGACATAGTGCTCTAGCAAAAACTTATCGTGAAGCTGAGTGCCCCAACGAACCAGTTTATGTTTGTACGGTTTTTTCCAAAAGAGCGCCACTAAGGTTCGTACCAAAAGCATCTGCAACAGCGCCATTTGAGCATGCGGAGGCATATCAAACGCTCTTAGCTCTAAGATGCCAAGCCGTCCACTGCTGGAATCGGGCGAATAAAGCTTGTCGATGCAAAATTCGCTTCGGTGTGTGTTGCCCGTGATGTCGGTTAGCATATGACGGAAAAGCCTGTCGGTCAGCCAAAATGGCACCTCCTCGTTTTCAGGAATCTGCGAAAAAGCGATCTCAAGCTCGTAAAGATTTTCCACCCTGCCCTCGTCCACACGAGGCGCTTGAGATGTTGGACCGATAAAGGCGCCTGAGAAAAGGTACGAAAGCCCTGGATGGTGCTGCCAAAAGGTGATAAGACTGCGAAGCAGATCGGGACGGCGAAGCAGTGGACTGTCTTCGGGTTTGAGCGCTCCAATCGTGACGTGATTGCCGCCACCTGTGCCCGTATGTTTGCCGTCCAACATAAATTTTTCCGTTCCCAAACGCGATTCTCGTGCATCTTTGTAGAGGAGCAAAAGGTTATCGCTGAGCATTTTCCATGAGGTAGCAGGTTGGATGTTTACCTCGATGACACCGGGGTCTGGCGTAACTTTGATACGATCAAGTCTGAGGTCATGGGCAGGCTCGTAGCCTTCCAAGACAACCTTTACATGTAAAGATTCTGCTACCGCTTCAATGCAGGCAATAAGGTCTAAAAAAGCCTCTGAGTGGTTAAGAGGTGGAAGGAAAACAAAAAGTTTTCCCTCTCGCACTTCCGTACACAGCGCGGTGCGCACAAAGGTGTTAAAGGTGTGGGTTTCTGCCAGTGTTGCGTCAGCTTTTTTACACCGTTTTTGAGCATTTTCTGCATACTCACCAAGGTTTGGATAGCTTGCAAAAAGGTCTGGCTCAAAACGGAGTGCTAACTCGGCGTGCGGTTTTTCAGCCAAAGAGCTTAGGGGCAGTCGTAAACCAAGGGGCGAATTGCCAGCACTCAGGTACAAATAGCCGCGTCTGAGTTCCCACGCTGACGTCATCCATTGTGTCGTTCCAAAATTGAGTGGAAGGACGTAACCCACAGGCTTATTCAGCCCCCCAGAGAGCACTTTCGCGATGGTTTGGCGCTCCAACGAATCGGAGAGATCGGACTTCATCGGATCGATGTCGATGGGCAGTTCGGACTCTTTGATGATGTAATAGAGCGGATCTTCGTACGCTTCGACGATGTTTTGGTCGCTGATACCAAGGGTGAGCGAAAGCTTGGACAAAAAGCGTTTGGCGTCTTCGTTGGTGTAGCTGTACTCAGCGTTCATGTCGGCAAGAAGGTCTGGATTGTGCCAGATGGGTTTGCCATCTTTACGCCAAATGATGGAGGTTTGCCATCTTGGAAGTGGCTCTCCGGGGTACCATTTTCCTTGCGCGTAATGGAGCATGCCCCCTTTGGTAAACGAGCTTAACAGTTTTCGTGAAAGCGTATCGGCAAGGGTGCGTTTGTGCCCGCCATCGGCTTTGGTATTCCACTCATCGCCTTCCATATCGTCGATAGAAACAAAGGTCGGCTCGCCGCCCATGGAAAGCCTCACATCGCCCTCTTCTAGGACTTTATCGACTTCAAAACCTAGGTTATAAATGGCATTCCACTGGTCATCACGGTACGGTTTGGTGACACGCGGTGACTCAAAGATGCGCGTGACGGTGTTGTCATAGACAAATTCGGTTTCGCATTGATCACTCAGACCTTCTATCGCGTAAGCACTCTCAAAAGAAGGTGTGCAGGCTAGTGGTATGTGCCCCTCTCCTGCAAACAGTCCACTCGTTGAATCCAGTCCAACCCAGCCAGCTCCAGGGATATACACTTCTGTCCACGCATGCAGATCCGTAAAGTCCGCTTCAGGGCCACTAGGTCCATCAAGGGAAGCGACATCGGCTTTGAGTTGCACCAAATAGCCTGAGACAAAACGCGCTGCAAGCCCTAAATGACGAAGCACCTGAACAAACAGCCATGCAAAGTCGCGACAACTGCCCAGTTGATTGCCCAGTGTCACTTCGCAGCTTTGCACACCCGGTTCTAACCTGATGGTATAGTTTAAATGCTGATTGATCGCAGAATTGAGGTAGACCAAAAAGTCGATGATGGGGCGTTTCTTGCAATCGAGTGAGCGCACAAAAGCTCTCAGTAGCTCGCCATCTTCGCTCTCTTCAAGGTAGGGAATCAGCTCTTTTTGAAGCTCTTTTTGATAGACAAATGGAAAATCTTTCGCGTACTCATCGACAAAAAAATCAAACGGATTGATCGTGATGAGATCGGCGATGATCTCCACATCGATGCACAGCTCCTTCGTCTTTTCAGGAAACACGATGCGCGCAAGGTAGTTGCCAAAGGGGTCTTGTTGCCAGTTGATAAAATGGTTGTCAGGTTTTATTTTAAGCGAATACGCCTCGATGGGTGTCCTGCTGTGAGGGGCTGGGCGCAAACGGATGATGTGCGGTGAGAGTGCTACGTAGCGGTCGTAGTGGTATTCTGTTTTATGCGATAACACAACTTTGAGTGACATACTAATCCTTTAAAACAGAAAGTAAAAACGCTTTACATGTAAAAATATTATAGCATGAAGTGAGGGGTTTGAGTGAGGAGTTTGGCTATGTATTAAGCAGTATTCTTCAGTCTTGCTTTAGCGCGTGCGTAGTTTACATGTAAGCATTAATGCTGCCAAAGCGACTCTTTTTGATTTCGCTTGAGCATCTCAACATAATTTTTGATTCCCCTACGTGAGGGATTGCGCACGAGTTCACTGTTTTCGAGTTTAAAATAGCCCTCTTCGTTCATGCACTCTTTCACTTTCAAATCATAGCGTTTGCTGATGGGTAAGATTTTGAAGCTGAGATTATCAAGCACGAGTGGCTCAGTATGGGGTTTTTCAAAAAAGAGCAGGACCATATGGTAGCTTCCGTTGTCCATGTCTTGCACAATGCACAGCGCCATTTTTTTAGGGTCAATGCCCAAATCTTTGAGTGTGTAAAACTTGGCGATCACATAATCTTCGCAATCCCCTCCTCCATTTTCCAAAAACTCCCAACGACTCGCCCAATAATCCTCGCTGCGGTACGTCTGTTCATCATACGCACCCACAAACGCGTTGATGTAAAAGTTAACCGCGTCAAGCTTTACATGTAAAGGTTTGGAGCTCGTCTCGTTCATAAAACGTTCGTAATCATGAAAAATAGCTTTGGATTTGGCAGTAGGAAGGGAAGCAAAAAAAGAGGAGGAGAGCTTAAACTCCCCTCCAAAAAGGCTTACATGTAAAAGCAGAAAGCCAAGGATGACTTTAAAAGCCATTAATGAAAGTCAGTATGCACGATGGTGTCTTGAACGTCAACATACGCTTTTGTACCATCTGTGGCAGTACCTTCATAACGTGTGTAGCCAGCATCGAGATTGGTTGTATCGGATGATGCGCTCAATCCTGTACCTGAGACGCTATCATTCGCATCGCCTGTAATTTTAAGAACGTGTGTCGTATCATCCGCTGTCAATTTGATAATATCATCCACATTGATATTGGTGACATTCACATTGGCTTTTGTCAAATCAAGCGCTTCAATACTGGTCGCAATCGCAGCAACATTGCTTAGATCTACCGTACCGCTGGTATTGATGAGTAAGGTGTCTGTTCCTGTTCCTCCATCGATGACAGTATCAGCCGCATCGTAAACCAAGGTATCATTTCCAGCGCCACCGTAGAGTTTATCCGCTCCTGCGCCACCATCAAGATAGTCGTTGCCTGCACCACCTTCAAGGATATCAACACCATCTCCACCGTAAAGATGATCATTGCCTGCACCACCTTCAAGGTGATCATCACCTGCTCCTCCGTAAAGGTAATCATCTCCCGATCCACCGATAAGATGGTCATCGCCATCTCCACCGTAAAGGGTTACGCCTGTTGTACTTGCATGGTAATCCAATGTATCCGCACCACTTGTGCCATTTGTAACGCTACTGCCATTTGCAAAATTAAAGGTCAAATTAGCAGTTGACGTGTCACCATCGGCTTGTGCAAGAGTATAACTAAAGGTTTCACTACCGGTTGTTGGAACCGTTGTATCGGTTACCGTGTAAGTATAGGCACCTGTTGAAGTGTTGATCACTAATGTTCCATGATCTCCCGTAACGGTTGCACTGGTACCACTGACACTTGTGCCATCAATTTGTGTGATTGTCGCCCCTTCTGAGCCTACAGCATCATTGGTAAGAACATTACCAACAATAATACCTGAAACGACCGCAGCTTCTAAACCAGAACTTTCCAAAGAGGTGGTTGTGGTTGTCGTAGTAGACGATGAATACTTCAAATTTGAGAACGTCGCATCCAGTTTATTGGCTGTAACGGTCACGGTTTTAGAACCTGCTGTTACATTACTAAATGTCACAACACCCGTCGAAGAATTAAAGGTTGCATTAGAATTGGAAGATGTCCATGTTGTGTTTGGTCCACTCACATTTGCTGTAAACGTCGTTGCTGTACCATTAAGAGATACAGTAAACGAATCATTATTTCCAACAGATCCCAAATTCGATACGGTTACACTTACCGTACCCGCTGTCATCGTAAAGGCTTGAGATGTTGTAGATACTTGTGCGTAAGTACCGCTATTGCTTGTATCGAGTGTCACAGATGATCCAGAAACATTCACATGAGAGGCATTGCCATCACTATCATTCCATGCACCCGTTGCCGTTGTAGCTGTCGTTGTTGTCGTAGTTTCAACTGTTACCATATTATCAACTGCGCTTACTTCACTGCTATCTGCCACAATCACATTAACGGTTGCAGTCGCCGTTGCGGTATTGCCATTGGATGTTTCCGTTGATGTCGCTGTAACGGTTAATGTATAAGTACCGTTCGCAGCAAAGACCGGCGTTGTAAGCGTTAATGTGCTTAGCGTCCAACCCGTAATATCGACAACTCCGGAACTACCCGCTGTAGCCGTATGGGTACCATCGGTCAAGACAAATCCTTCGCCTAAACCGCTAATGCTTGTACTCAATGTCTCTGAACCATCGGTATCGCTCAAAGCAGAAGAGACATGAAGTTCGGTTGACCTTGTCGTATCATCGACTGTGACAGTTGATGAAGCAACCTCTTTATCAAAGGTAATGGAGTGGATCAAATAGTCATCATATGCGTTAGGAGCATAGAATACGACTTCATCAAAAGCAGCACCATTGGTTGCAGAAAGCGTTACTGCAGCCTCAACACCATCACTTCCTCCCGTATGTGTCGTCGTACCAACAAGAACACCATTGAGGTAGAAATGGACTCCATAGGTTTCAGTCGAATTTAAATACGCAATGGAAACGCTAATCGATGTCACGGCATTATCAAATCTAACATCCACTGTTTCCGACTTGCCATTCAAATAGCCAATTTCACTGTCAGCACCCGAAGTAGCACCTGCAACACCAAATCCATTAGGTGAACTATTAGTAGCAATAGTGCTAGCCGTACCATTTTCATGAAGTGCAGTAATCGTAAAGCCATTTCCTGTCGTTGTAGCATTCGTGCTATCAATGATTTGAGAAACAACACCTGTTCCTGAGATGCTTACTGTTGGTGTATCGGCTACGGCTGTAATCACAACATCGGTCGTGTAAGACGTTGCACTCCACGCTGTTCCATCACTCACGCTAAAGGTAAAGGTGCTATCCGCATCACTGTTTCCTGTCGGAGTAAAGGTTAACTTACCACCGTTAATATCTGCTATTGAAATCACAGCATGTGCACTCACCGCGACACCATCAAGGTAAAGCGTTCCATTCGTTGGTAAAGAATCAATACGAACAGAAGCCAAACTGCTACCCTCTTCATCGTGGTATGTACCAAAATCACTCGCATGAAGCGTATATATCGTATCTTCCGTAACGGCAATCGTATCATTGGTCGACGTTGGTGCATCGTTGACTGGTGTCACACTTGGATCTGCACTGACAGCTATTCCATCAACTGTTCCATCATTTGGTGTTAATGTAAATGCTGGTAAATCTGTACCGGCATTAACCAAGGCAAGTCCTGCGGCAGTTAACGTCACATTTCCATGACCATCCAGCGCATAGTGCGTTGTATCACTAAGGGTTACGGAGACAGGATCATTATCAGCATCACTCGTCGTATACTTCGCAACGATTGAGCCAACAACATTGCTACTTGCATCTTCGACAAAGTTGTTCACTTGTGTCAAGGTAATCACTGGTGCATCGTTGACTGGTGTCACACTTGGGTCAGCACTGACCGCGGTACCATTGATTGTTCCATCATTTGGTGTTAATGTAAAGGCTGGTAAATCTGTACCGGCATTGACCAAGGCAAGTCCCGCGGCAGTTAACGTCACATTTCCATGACCATCCAGCGCATAGTGCGTTGTATCACTAAGGGTTACAGAAACAGGATCATTATCAGCATCACTCGTCGTATACTTCGCAACGATTGAGCCAACAACATTGCTACTTGCATCTTCGACAAAGTTATTTACCTGTATTAAGGTAATCGTTGGGGCATCGTTGACAGAAGCTACCGTAATAGTTGCCGTTGCTGGTGTCGTATCTGCAAGCCCTTCATTATCGACGGCTGCATAGGTAAAGGTTGTATCGCCATGGTAATTTGCACTTGGAATAAAGTAAACGGTTCCATTCACGCTATCACCTGCAGCGATTACTGTTGTCATTGCAGCATCAGCGTAAAGTGTTCCATTGGTTGGAAGTGTACTAATCACGAAATGATCTACCGTTCCATCGATATCACTACCTGAGAGGGTTACACTGATTGGTGTTGTTGTATTTTCACTGCCACTACTATTTGTTGTATAGGTTTCTGGTGCATCGTTGACTGGTGTCACATGTACAACCGTATATGCTGTATTGCTATCAGCGTCTCCATCATTTACAACGATAGAAATAACACGATCTGTTGTATCAGGATTTTCACTACTGCTTGCATAGGTAATGGCTTTGAACGCATCTTGGTACTCAGCCAATGTTGCACTACCACTTAAAGTGACAACAATATTTCCATTGGTATCCGTCGATGTAGTTGCAGTAATGTCACTCGGTAAAGTACCAATATTTAGGCTATCTCCCTCTTTCGTATTGGTAAGCGTAATGGTCGCTTTTTCCATATGGGTATCATCTACATCACTAATGCTCACGTCATGATCGACGATAGAAACACCTGTACCATTTTCAGTGTAGCTTGTTTCATAGCCAGTGTCAGTATTAGCTTTAAGAGCGATATTGTCCAAAAGAGCACCCAAAGCATTTGAAATACCTGTTCCTTCAAACGATAGAGTATTTTCACCGACACTAAGTCCCATAGCCGTGACGCTGATACTGTACCAACCTGTTGTAGCATTATATGTATAACTGACAGTTAAGCCATCACTCACATTGGTAATGGCGAGCACTCCTTCACTTGTATAACTTAGATCAAACGATTCACTACCTAAAGTGACTTTCATACTGCTATCACTCTCAGAGCCAGGGCGGGTATGATAATCAAAGGCTAATGTTGCTGTCGTATCGGTTAAGGTAAGATTGCTGGAGAGTGTTACCAAACCATCGGAATCAAGTTCTGCTAAGGCATGCCCATCAGTCGCATCAACGGTAACACCGTTATTTTGTACCTCTAAATTATGCCCTGTTGTTATCCACTCAATACCATTATCTCCTGCAAAGGTTGAGCTTGATAGAATCGTCCAACCTGAAGAACCAATAAGTCCTTCAAAAGATTCGGTATAAGTTTGATCAACACCATTAAGATCAAGCACAGGGGCATCATTAACTGGAGTAATATCGAGTGTTGCACTGCCTGTTACCGATAATGGGTCAGATACACCATTTGTCGTGCCATCATCTGTAATGGTATAGCTAAAGCTTACTTCTGTATCATCATTTTCAGCTGGTGTATACGTCCATGTACCATCATGATTATCGACCAATGTACCGTTTCCACTGCTAATTGCAAGGTCTGTTACAGTGAGGTTATTGTTTTCCACATCACTAGCATTTCCAAGTAATTCAGTTTGTGTGATAATGCGTCCTCCTGCAACATCTTCTGCAATCGCTGCAAGCGTTACTGCTTCTGTCGTTGGGACATCATTGACTGGTGTAATATCGAGCGTTGCGCTGCCATCAACCGTTTTGTCACCATCACTGATTGTATAACTAAAGTTTACATCGGTATCGTCATTTTCGGCTGGAGTATACGTCCATGTACCATCATGATTATCGACCAATGTACCATTTCCACTGCTAATTGCAAGGTCTGTTGCAGTTAAATGCGTACTATCGACATCGTTGGCATTAGCAAGAAGATCTGCTTGCGTAATAATATAGGCTCCACTGTCTTCAGCAATAGAAGCCAATGTGACAGTATCCGTAGTTGGAGCATCATTATCGCCTGTAATCGTCAAATTCACCATTTTAGCTGCTGTTTCTGCGCCATGCTCATCGGCAATCGTAAAGTTCAATGATGCCGTTGCATTAACGCCACCGGGAAGAGGATTGAGATCGCTCTCATTGGTAATGGTGTAGGTGCCATCTTGGTTTACATGTAAACTTGCTTCAAAGCTTGCATTCGCGCCATCTTTATCAACGTAGGTAAATGTTACGGTTGTATCGTAACCATCCGTTGCAGAAACGGCATCGCCATTGACTTGGCTGATATGAAGCACTGCATTATGGTCGACATCGGTTGCAAGCGTACTGATACCGATATTGCCACTGTAGCTTCCAGAATCGAGCGCATTGTCCTCTGTAGCACTAAAACTTAATGCTGTTGAAGAGGTCAAGACTGGCGCATCATTGGTCCCAATTACTGTCACGGTGACGACTTGTGTGTCAATTGCGCCGTACTCATCCGTAGCTACCACTGTAAATGTTTCTACTTTACTCTCACCCTCAGCCAATTTATCGGCAGCAGAACCTGTGGTTGCATCAACCGTATAGACCCATTCGCCTGTCGTTGCGTCGATAGCAAAACTGCCATACGTTCCTGTTGTGTTACTGCTAATAGACCATGTATGCGTTGCGCCGTTATCCACATCTGTCGCAGTCAATGTACCGGTTGCTTGAATGGCGTCTACGACAGAGCCATCACTCGTATTGCCTGCTTCATAAGCTGTTCCTGTGGTTGTACCTGCAATAATTGGTGCATCATTGGTTCCAACCACTGTCACAGTGACTACTTGTGTATCGGTTGCACCTTTATCATCTGTGACCACAACGGTAAATGTTTCTACTTTGCTCTCACCTTCAGCCAATTTATCAGCGGCAGAGCCAGTGGTTGCATCAACCGTATAGACCCATTTACCCGTATGTGAATTAATGGCAAAACTACCATAAGTCCCTGCTGTGCTACCACTAATAGACCATGTATGCGTTGCGCCATTATCGACATCTGTTGCAACCAATGTTCCTGTTGCTTGAATAGCGGCTACGACAGAGCCATCATCAAGATTGCCTGCTTCATGCGCTGTCCCCGTAATGTTTGTCTCCGCAATAACAGGAGCATCGTTGGTACCGACAATTTTAATCGTAATGGTTTGCGTATCTGTTTTAGGATTGGCTGACTCATTGTCACTTAAAACAACTGTATAGGTCTCGTATCTTACTTGTCCCTCAGCTAATTTATCGGCTGCAGAACCTGTGGTTGCATCGACCGTATACGTCCATACACCGGTTACAGAATCAATCGCAAATGTTCCATATGTTTTGGTAGCACTTCCGCTAATAGACCATGTAAGATCCGTATTATCAACATCACTGCCAGACAATGTTCCTGTCGCAACGGTTGCGGCTTTGATACTACCATCATCATAATTACCCGCTTCACTTGCCGTTCCTGAAATGGTTCCAGAAATAACAGGAGCATCATTGGTTCCATTGACAGTGATACTTAATGTGGCTGTTGCGGTAGCACCGTTCGCATCGGTAATAGTATAGGTGAAGGTATCGACAACGCTATCACCTTCGTTGAGTGCATTAACGGTTGTATTGTAATTGTTAAGAATATAGGTGTAATCACCGCTCTCTTTGTCAACAACTAAAACGCCATAAGCACCATTCACATTTAACTGTCCTAAAGTAGCCGTTGTATCACTAGAACCTGTGCTATCTGAAACGATTTTAATGACATCCAGTGCTATTTCTGGATTTGCATCGCCATCCACATCAGAGTCATTTGAGAGAAGACTACCTGTAGCAAATGCTTGTCCTTCCGTATCAAAGAAAGGATTAGTCCCAGCCTCTTTAACACTGTTAACATCCGCAACAGCGACCGGTGAATCGTTGGTACCGTTAACTGTGATCGTCACAACTTGAGTATCGGTTGCACCAAATTCATCGGTTACAAGAACGGTAAATGTTTCAGAGGCAGTTTCGCCTTCAGCCAATTGATCAGCAGCTGAGCCTGTGGTTGAATCAACCGTATAGGTCCATGCGCCTGTTACTGGATCAATGGCAAAGGTTCCATAGGTTCCAGTAGAAGGTGTTGTTGTCTCATCAACGGACCATGTAAGGGTTGCACCATTATCGACATCGGTTGCACTAAGCGTTCCTGTTGCCGCAATAGCATCAACAACGGTACCGTTATCTTTATTGCCTGCTTCAGAGGCGGTACCTAGGATTGTACTGGTATCTGAAATAATAGGAGAATCATTGGTTCCATTAACCGTAATCGTCACAACTTGGGTATCCGTAGCACCTTGGTCATCGGTCACAACCACACTAAATGTCTCTGTAACACTTTGTCCTTCTGCTAATTTATCTGCCGCTGAGCCAGTGGTTGAATCAACCGTATAGGTCCATTCACCCGTTGTGGCATCAATTGCAAAAGTTCCATAGATTCCAGTAGAAGGTGTTGATGTCTCATCGACTGACCATGAAAGGGTTGCATTGTGATCGACATCGGTTGCAACCACTGTTCCTGTTGCTTGGATCGCTGCTACAACATCACCATTATCCGCGTTACCTGCTTCAGAGGCTGTGCCTGTGATTTGGCTATCGGCTGAAATAACAGGTGCGTCATTGGTTCCTGTAATCGTAAGGGTAATGGTTGCAGGCACAGACGTGTTAGACTCACCATTGGCTTGCGTTGAACTACTATCAACGGTGTAGTATTGGAATGTCACGGTTGCCGTCTCACCAGCAGCTAAAGTATTAAAGTCTCCCGTTACAGTGTAGGTACCATTGGTATTGACAACAATGCTATCGACACTAATCTCAGCAGGTGAATTGACTTCATAGCTAACGCTATTTCCCATGTCTCCGCTACCCATTACCGCATAGAACGTATGTCCATCATGAACATCCGCATCGGTTGCAGTCAATGTACCTTCGAAAGTATTGGTTCCACTTAATGCTTCATCTTGTGAAAGCGTTACATCACTTACTATTGGTTGGTCATTGGTTCCTGTAATCG
>DBTO01000085.1 GCA_002307095.1 Sulfurospirillum sp. UBA1314 | reverse complement strand
AAACGGTGGAGGAAGTGGAAACAATAGCGGTGGCGACAATGATAATCGCACACCTTTTAATATTGAACCCCCCGATTTTATGAAAAACCTTGGTAAAAAAGCAGGGATTATCTATGTGCTCATCGCAATTGTTGTAATTGCTGTTGTGGCAAAACCTTTTGTGATTATTAACTCAGGTGAGATGGGTATTAAAGCCACCACCGGTAAATTTGAATCAACACCGATGGATCCAGGTTTTCACCTTTTTATTCCTTTCATTCAACAAGTGTTTATTGTCGATACGAAAGTACGTATTATGAACTACTCTTCCACCGAAGATTTGGGTGAAGTGATGCAGAGAGGTTCAGGCATTAAACGTAATGCTGCGATCTCCGTCCTTGACGCTAGAGGACTTCCTGTTTCGATTGAACTCACGGTTCAATACAAGTTAGAGCCAACCACAGCACCTCAAACCATCGCAACATGGGGTATGTCATGGGAAGATAAAATCATCAATCCCGTCGTTCGCGATGTCACACGTGCCGTTATTGGTAAGTTTAATGCAGAGGAACTTCCTCAAAAACGTAATGAAATTGCAGTTAATATTGAAGAGGGAATTCGTAAAGCGATTGATGCACAACCGGGTCAACCTGTTGAACTCTTAACCATGCAACTTCGTGAAATTGTTTTACCAGTGAAAATCAAAGAGCAAATTGAACGTGTTCAAGTAGCAAAACAAGAAGTCGAGCGAACACGTTATGAGGTTGAAATTGCCAACCAACAAGCACTAAAACGTGCTGCTGAAGCAGAAGGTCAAGCTAAAGCGAGAGAGATTAACGCTCAAGGTCAAGCCAATGCGATTAAAATTGAAGCAGACGCCGATGCGTATGCCAACAAAAAAATCAGTGACAGTATCTCTTCACCACTCCTAACCCTTCGCCAGATCGAAGTGCAAGGCAAGTTTAATGAAGCTCTTCGTGAAAACAAAGATGCCAAAATTTTTCTAACCCCTGGTGGCGCAGTTCCTAATATTTGGGTTGATACCAAAGATAGTCAAAAAGCGGTCAGTATAAGCAAATGAGTTCAACACTTTTAAATTCCATCAACTGGGATGCTTCACCACTTCTGCCTGTCATTGCACAGGACGTTATGAGTGGTGAAGTGTTGATGCTTGCGTATATGAACCAAGAAGCACTCTCTTTAACTTTGCAAACAGGACTTGCTCACTACTATTCCAGAAGCCGCCAAAGCCTCTGGAAAAAGGGTGAAACCAGTGGGCATCTTCAACACGTTAAAGAAGCCTATTTGGATTGCGATAGTGATACCTTATTGCTCAAAGTCGTGCAGGAGGGTGTTGCGTGTCACACAGGTCGTAAATCGTGCTTTTTTAACCGTGTAGACGTTGAGGAAACACCCAAAGAGCCTGAAATAAAGATCGAAGCGTATTCAATCACCGATAAAATTTACCATATCATTCAAGAGCGTAAACATGCTGATCCTAAAAGCTCTTATGTGGCGTCACTCCTTCACAAAGGAGATAACAGCATTTTGAAGAAAGTCGTGGAAGAAGCAGGTGAATTTTGTTTTGCATGTAAAGATGGTGATAGCAAAGAGATTGTCTATGAAGCGGCTGATCTTATGTTCCATGCCCTCGTAGCACTCGGGGCTAAAAATATTCATCCATCCCTTATTTCCAAAGAGCTTGAAAGACGCTTTGGTCTGAGTGGAATAGAGGAGAAAAATAGCCGCAATGAACACTGATGCCCTTAAATTATCACTATTGACCTACGTGAAGCATTTTGGTCTTTATGATTATTTGGCATTTGGATGGCTACTTTTTACTTTTTTGGCGTTGATTATCTTGGCGAGTTTAATTGCCAAAAAATCCTCTGTTGCTTCACTTTTTGTGATTATCATTGCACTGATGCTTCTTATAGTTTCACCTTTTTTTATCAAAATCAAATTAGGTAAAACTTTACGAAATACCACGACAGAAATCAGCATGGTAAAAAAATTGACTTTTTCGGATTCTTTGATTGTCGAAGGGTCCATTTACAACCATTCTAATAAAGACTTTTCGCTCTGTTTGGTGCAAACTTCGATTGTCAAACAATCCGATACACAAGGACTTAAAGCATTCATTAACACCCTAAAACCTATTGCAATTCAGTCGATACTTGTTAAACAAGATCTCCTCAAAGAAGGTGTTATGGAATTCCAAAGTGTCTTCGATGATTTTGTTTACAGTGGCGATGTCAATGCGTCGCTCAAAGCAGAATGCTACTAAAGGAGCCCATTTGACTTATTTTACCATACTCCATTGGTTTGCAATGATTATTATTGTTTTACTCTTTGTCTTAGCCGTGGTATTAACCATTCGTAACCATGATGAAAAATCTTCTCTCTATCCGCCTATTTTGGCTGCCTTTTTCATTACACTTGTTTTTTCAGCCTTTGTTATTTACGGTCTTGATAAATATACAAAAATTGCTCGGCTCGAAAATGTCGTTCAGAAAAAAGTACTGCTCAATGAATCGTTTTCTATTTCAGGACAAATTCGCAATATTGGTAATTTTAAAATTGGAACATGTGTTTTGGAAGTGAAAATCTCAAATGAATCTTTAGAAAAAGCAGGTACAGAAGGCATCAGCTTTGTTCCCAAATCTGCATTTGATAACCTTTTTAATTGGGGTGAAGATAGTCATACCATTGATACGACAAAAGAGTTTGTCATCGCTGAGAATTTATATAAGGGGGAAATGCGTAATTTTACAATTTTTATGCGCTATCCGCCTGCTTATGGCAGACCCTATACACGCTATGAACTTTTCTGCCACTAAAAAATTTAGTAGAGTAACCCCTCTTTTTTTAGCCCTTGGCGAATATTAAACATCTGCTGATGCTTGGTATAGCACCATGCGGGAGAAAGCAGTGACTCATCTTCAATCCCTGCACTCACACGTTGCAACATCACCTCTTTAGGAAGTAGCTTAATGGCTTCAATCAACGTTTGAATGTAACACTCCTCTGTTATGGGTATAAACACTCCTTTGTTAAAATCATTGGCTAATGCTGTTCGTTTGACAACATACAATGGGTGAAATTTAAAAGAATGTACGCCAAGACTTAGGGCAAATTTAACACTTTCCAAACCCATTTCAGGTGTTTCACCAGGAAGTCCAAAGATAACATGCGCACATATTTTCAGTCCATACTGGTGTGTTAATGTGATGTATTTTTTGATATTAGCGCTATCATGCCCACGATTAATGCGTTTTAATGTCTCATCAGAGGAAGATTGCACCCCATACTCGACCCAAATTTCATGCTTTTTGGAAAGCTCTGACAAATAGGCAAGCACCTCTTCGTTGATGCTATCCGTACGTGTACCAATACTAAGCCCTACAACCCCTTCAAAGCTAAGAGCTTTGGTGTAGAGTGCTTGAAGTGTTGCAAGTGGAGCGTAGGTGTTGGTAAACGATTGAAAATAGATAATAAATTTTTGAGCACCAAATTTTTTAGTCAGCACTTTTTTGGTCTTCTTATACTGTGCCTCTAACTGAATCAGTTGGAACTCTAAGTAAGGATTTTCAGAAGTTGGGTTAAGGAAAAATCGTTTGGGCTGGTTGTGCTCTAAATTAGGGCTGAATGATTCATTTTCGCAAAAAACGCAGCCACCACGTGCAACCGTACCATCGATGTTCGGGCACGTAAATCCAGAGATAGAAATGGGGATTTTGTACACATTCTCTCCAAATTTTCTCCTAAAGTACCGCCCTGCGGTTAAAATCTCGCGCATTATTTAATAAAATAATTTCCATCAAAGCTAACCAGTGAATAGTTCATATCGTTGCCAATACTCTCTTTAAGCGCTTCAATGCTTAAAAAAGCCAATGAATCTGCTTCAATATACTCTCTGACCTCTTCAACACTTTTATTGGCACTAATGAGCTCTTTGTAGCTTGGGGTATCAATGCCATATAAACATGGATGTTCAATCGTTGGAGCCGCGATGCGCATATGCACCTCAGCCGCACCTGCACGTTTGAGTAATTTTACAATCTGGCGTGACGTGGTACCTCTTACGATACTGTCATCAATCACAACGATTTTTTTACCTTCTAAAATTTTATGAATTGGTGAGAGTTTGAGTTTTACTTTGAGATCGCGTACGGCTTGAGTTGGTTCAATGAATGTTCTTCCAACGTAATGATTTCGAACAATCGCCATTTCAAAAGGAATACCACTGGCTTGTGCGTATCCTAACGCTGCACTCACACCACTATCGGGAACGGGAATCACAAAATCAGCTTCCACGGGAGCCAGTTCTGCGAGCTTCATGCCCATTTTTTTGCGTGCTGCATAAACGTTTTTACCTTCAATAACACTATCAGGTCTTGCAAAATAGATGAATTCAAACGCACAAATGTGTGGATCTGGCTCAAAAAGTTGGATGCTTTCAAATGTCTCTTTACCTTGTTGAAAAATAACCATCTCACCGGGTCTAACATCTCTTACAAACTCAGCATCCACAAGATCAAGCGCACATGTCTCACTCGCAACGATATACCCACCCTCTTTCATTTTACCAATCGATAAAGGGCGCACACCGTAACGATCGCGAATAGCAAACATTTTGGATCTACTTTGAATCAAAAGACAATATGCACCTTTGATTACATGTAAAGCCTCAATGATACGATCCTTGAGTTTACCTTGTTGGGAACGAGCGATGAGATGAATGATATTTTCGGTATCCATGGAAGATTGGAAAATAGCACCTTGCTCTACCAGTTTACTTCGTACTTCATGTTTATTGATCAAATTTCCATTATGAACAATGGAAATATCACCCAGTTTGTAACTTGCAGCAACGGGTTGTGCGTCTCTTACAGAGTCACTTCCCGCTGTAGAATAACGGTTATGACCAATCGCCATATCGCCATGTAAGAAAGCGAGTTTATCTTCGTTAAAGACTTCTGTGACGAGCCCATTGTCTTTAATCGTTCGAATTTTCTTGCCATCACTGGCACTG
>DBTO01000215.1:1339-2563 GCA_002307095.1 Sulfurospirillum sp. UBA1314 | reverse complement strand
AATCACCGTCTTTTTTAAATTCCGTTCTAAACCTCAGATAATAATAAACGGTATTGTTCAACGCCATATCAAACGCAATGGCGGCAATGGTGATGTTCATAATATCCAGAGGTATTTTGAAGACGCCCATAATACCAAAGACGATGCCAATAGGAATGATATTGACAATAAGCGCGATCAAACCTATCTTGAATGACCTAAATAACACCAAAAACATCAAACCAACGATCGTTATGGTCTCGCCCACCGTTAATATCTGGGTTTTGTAGAGCGATTGAAGCATATTATTGTACAGAACCATCATACCCTCAATATCAAAATCGCCCTCTTTCAACCCAATCTCTTTTTCCAAACCTGTGCTGATCGTGTGAATCAAATCTTCACGTCTGAGCTCTTTGGAAGAGTCTTTAACACGTATGACAAAACGTGCTTCATCATTTTCAATATTTATATACGCATTTAAAAGCATGTTTTTATCGTCTTCAGGAAGCGCTTTATAGAGGATTCCCAACTCAAAACTGTCCAACTCTTGCCCATTTTTGATGATCTCGCCGACTCGTAAAAGGGTTGCAAGCGATGAGACATTGCCCACATGGTCCATACTTTCGAGAAATTTTTGAATGCGTAAGATCTCATCCATCTTCTGGTCGGTAAACCAGTATTGCGCTTCACCACTTTGCTTATTAAACTCTTCTTCAAAACTATCGAGTTCATTTGCATCCGAGCTTTTAGCTGCAGATGTTTGATGCTTTGGAAATCGCACGACCACTTCTAGGGGCGTTGTTCCGCCCAAATTTTCATCAATTTTTTTCATACCTTGGTAAATTTCGGTTTTATCTTTGAAGTAATTGATGACACTGTTCTCAACAATGAGTTGGGTTGTTCCAATGATGCTAAAAATGACAAGCCCTAGGGAAACGAGGTAAATGGTTTTAGGATAAGCTTTGACACAATTTGCAAAAATGAGGGTCAATTTTGTAAATTTATCGTAGGTCAAAACGGGAGGTTTTTTCTTCAATGCCATAAGCATTGCAGGGCAAAATAAAATAGCAAATAGAAACGAGATACACGATGCCACCGCCATCATCCAACCGAAATTGATCACAGGAAGAATACCACTACTGATCAGTGACATATACGCAACGATGGAGCTACACACCACAAATAACATCGGTAAAACCATCTTCTCCATCGTAAGTGCTATAAGCTCTTTTTGCGATAAAT
>DBTO01000215.1:0-1033 GCA_002307095.1 Sulfurospirillum sp. UBA1314 | reverse complement strand
GAATCGATAAAGAGATCGCCATAATGAGTTGCATCGAGACAAAGTTTGAGGAGATAACTGTTACCTCAAGCCCAAATAACGTGTAAAGCCCCGCGGTAATCACAACCGCAGAAAAGGCTACCGTAATGGGAATCAACACATAGCGAAGCTGTCTAAAAATAGTCCAAAGCACTAAAATCATAATAAGAATAACCGAAGTTCCATAGGTGTTAATATCATCTTTAACAAAACTGATCATATCATCTGCCACCATCATGACGCCACCTAAAAAGAGCTGTCCGCTCTCTTTATGCTCTTTGAGAATGCCTCTGACGGTTTCGATCAAAACGTGTGATTTATCTTTCGAGAGTTCACGATAGTGTTTAAACTCTTTTTGAACGCTATCGAGCTGAAGGGACTCTTCTTTGGTGAGTTTTCCCTCTTTCTTTTTATCTAAAAGGGCGTTGCGAGCTTTGACAAACGCCATGTACTCCGTATCGTCTTTCAAATTGATCAAAATCGCGGTTGTTTTAAAATCTGCACTGACAAGGTTATTTTTATAAATAGGACTTGTCGTAAACTCCTCTTGAACCATCGTTTTGTTAATGTCGCTGCTTTCAAGCGTTCGAATATCGCTGATAAACTCTCTCACAGAGCGTGGAGGACTTTCAAGAAGCGGAACATCTAGAATGCTCACGATACTTTCAACGCTGTCGATTTTTAAAAGCGACTCTTTAAGGCTTCTGATCGTACCCAGCGTCTTTTCAGAGAGCATAGGCTCATTGGGTGAAAAGGAGATCACGAGGTAATCTGAACTGGTGTATCGTTTGTGAATCTCTCTGGTGAGTTGCAGGTCTTTATCGTTTTCAAGAAGCAACGTTTCAGCGGACGCATCGACACTGAGTTGTACCGCGAAATAGCCTAGAGCTGTTGTGATTAAAAACAGAATTGTCAGAACAAGTTTATGGTTTTTAGTGACGAAGTCCGAATAGTATTGAACATATCTTTCCACAGAGATTTTCCTAATGAGTATTTCAATTTTCCAAGAATTTTT
>DBTO01000032.1:725-3123 GCA_002307095.1 Sulfurospirillum sp. UBA1314 | reverse complement strand
GTTGAATTGGCGCATCGTGTTCAGCAGTTAAGCGCTGATGCGAGTCAAGTCAAAGATATCTTGGTCGTTATTGGCGATATCGCCGATCAGACCAATTTATTGGCCCTCAATGCTGCGATAGAAGCTGCGCGTGCGGGGGAACACGGACGAGGTTTTGCGGTGGTTGCAGATGAAGTGCGAAAATTGGCGGAGCGAACCCAAAAAAGCTTACAAGAGATCAATGCTACCATTACCATTATCGTTCAAGCGATTAGGGACAGTAGCGATCAAATGACCTCTAACTCTCAAAAAGTAGAATCCCTCGCAACAACGGCGTGCGACGTGGAAGCAAAAATTAGCACCATGTTCCTTGTAATGCGCAATGCAACCACTCTCTCCGATAAAACAACCGAAAATTACCTGAAAACGGGTTCGGACATTGAATCAATGATCGTTGACATCACCCAAATCAACGCTATTTCAACGCAAAATGCCCAAAGCGTGGAAGAGATCGCCTCAGCGGCTGAACACCTCAGTCGAATGACAGAAACACTTAACCTTAAGCTCTCCGAGTTTAGAACCTAATATCTTTACATGTAAAGATTTGGTAATCATTCCAAATCTTTACTTTCAGAGCTCTTTTTTAGCGTAACCCGCGTCTTTTATAGCCTTAAATTCCATTTTATGTTACAATCAACAAAAGTCACACTTAGGGGGGAACTATGAAAATATCGACGCGGATATTAATCTCACTCGTTTTATCGCTACTTATCTTGGGTAGTTGTTTAATTGGAATTTCGTACAGCAATACTAAAAGCAACGCAGAGACATTTGTAAGCGATTATGAAAAGAGTGCTTATGGCTTTTATGAAAATGAACTCAAAACCATTATGGAGATGATGCAACAAACTGCCAATACCATCTATAAGGCTGAAAAAGCCAAAGGTAGCTCCGATGAGACCATCAAAGAAGCCATTTTGGCACAATTGGATGCACTGCGTTTTTTCAATGACAAAAGTGGTTATATTTTTATCTATACAGCTGATGGCACTAACGTTTTACTTCCAACCAATAAATCGCTTCAAGGTAAAAACCTCATTGACTTAAAAGACTCTAATGGCATCTTTTTTGTTAAAGAGCTCATTGCAATGGCGCAAAAAGGGGGTGGATTGGTTCAATACTACTTCCCAAAAGTCAAAGATGGACAACCGTTTTTAAAGTATGCCTATTCGGTACCGTTTGAACCTTATAAATGGACACTAGGAACAGGTATTTATGTCGATAACGTTGAAGCAGAGGTGGGCAAGCTTAAAAAGCATATCAACGAAAATACTGCCGCTCAAATTCAATCCTTTTTACTGATCTCTTTAGTACTTGTGATCTTAAGCATTTCTGCAACCATGTACATCATCAAACGAACGATCTCAAATCCTTTGAATGCACTCATTCACAGAGCAGACAATCTCTCTAGTGGCGATGGTGATCTCACCCGTAAACTTGAAGTGGTCGGACGCGATGAAATTGCAGAAGCGAGCACGAGCATTAACCGTTTTATTGAAAAAGTACGCATCTTAATCAGTGAAGCGAAAAACCTCTCCAATGAAAATTCTTCTATTTCGCATGAACTCTCCTCAACATCCTTAGAAGTGGGGCGTGCCGTTGAAGCATCCATGAACATTGTGGGCAATACGACTAATAAAGCCAATACCCTCAAACACGAAATGAATGAAGGTATGAGTGAAGCCAAAATGGGAAAAGAGGAGCTTCTAAAAGCCAATAGTTATCTAACAGAGGCGAACAGTGCCATTCTTGAATTGACCAAAGAGATTCAAGTCAGTGCAAGCACCGAGATCGAACTTGCACACCGTGTTCAACAACTCAGCTCCGATGCCAGTCAAGTCAAAGACATTTTGGTGGTCATTGGCGATATTGCCGATCAAACCAATCTGCTTGCTCTCAATGCTGCCATTGAAGCTGCGCGTGCCGGTGAGCATGGACGTGGTTTTGCCGTTGTTGCCGATGAGGTGCGAAAACTCGCAGAACGCACCCAAAAAAGTCTCCAAGAGATCAACGCGACCATCAATGTCATCGTCCAAGCCATTGCCGATAGTAGCGATCAAATGACCTCTAATTCCACAAAAGTAGAATCCCTCGCGACCACGGCGAGTGACGTTGAGACAAAAATCAATAACATGTTCAAAGTCATGGGCAATGCCACCAAAGTTTCCGATAAAACCTCTGAAAATTACCTCAAAACGGGAACGGATATCGAATCCATGATCGATGATGTTTCTAAGATCAATGACATTTCAAGTCAAAATGCCAGGAGTGTTGAAGAGATCGCGAGTGCAGCAGAACACCTCAGTCGTATGACCGAAACACTCAACCTCAAACTTTCTGAGTTTAGAACGTGATGGAT
>DBTO01000032.1:0-542 GCA_002307095.1 Sulfurospirillum sp. UBA1314 | reverse complement strand
GAAGAGATCGCCTCAGCGGCTGAACACCTCAGTCGTATGACCGAAACACTCAACCTCAAACTCTCCGAGTTTAGAACATGATGGATATGTGCGAATGAACGCTGATTTTTCCATTGTTTCGACAGCTATTTTATTAATGTTTGTGATTGATCCTTTTGGCGCGGTTCCGGTGATTCTCTCCATCCTCAAAGATGTAGACATCGCGCGCCGAAGAGTGATTATTCTTCGTGAGATGCTTTTCGGATTGGCGATTTTGATGCTTTTTCTTTTTGGTGGAGAGCTCTTTTTAAGCATTTTTCACCTAGAAACAGAGTCGGTTCGCATCGCAGGAGCAGTGATCTTTTTTGTCATTGGCATCAAAATGATCTTTCCAGGTGAAGAAGGCAGTAGCGGACTTTACGGCGCATCCAAAGAGCCTTTTATGGTACCCATCGCCATGCCACTTATCGCAGGTCCCTCAACACTCGCAACCCTCTTAGTCCTTGGAAAAGCACACACGCACGAACTAGGCGGAGTATTTGCCGCGCTGATTTTAGCATGGC
>DBTO01000013.1:16522-18775 GCA_002307095.1 Sulfurospirillum sp. UBA1314 | reverse complement strand
TATCGCATAGTAATCATTGTTAGATTTAATCTCTTCTAGTGAATTTACAAGATCAGTAATCTCTTGATCGGGCAAGGGGTAATAGCCAATGGTTTTTTGTTCTTCTATGATTTTTTCAAAGATGCCCTCTTCTACTTTAATGTTAAAATAGAGTGAATTTTTCAAATGTATCCTCCAAATGATAATTGGTGTGATATTACTACGAACAATCTTAAAAAAGCCAAAACATAGAGGTGTTGTGGTATATTAATACCTATATTAACGACTGAGGATGAGCATGTTTTTACCCACCACACACGAAGAGATGAAACAAAGAGGATGGACGCAACTTGACATCATTTTGATCACCTCCGATGCCTATATCGACAGTCCATATATGGGCGTTTCTGTCGTGGGTCGTGTGCTCGAACGTGCAGGGTTTAAAGTCGGTATCATCGGGCAACCTGATGTTACATGTAAAGATGACATTACGCGATTGGGAGAACCAAAGCTTTTTTGGGGTGTCAGTGGCGGAAGTGTGGACTCGATGGTGTCCAACTACACGGCGACCAAACGATTTCGCAACAGCGATGACTACACCCCTGGTGGTGTGAACAATAAACGTCCTGATCGTGCCAGTTTGGTCTACACCAACCTCATCCGCCAGCACTTTAAAGAGACCGTGCCGATTATGCTCGGGGGCATTGAAGCGAGTCTCAGGCGTGTCACGCATTATGATTTTTGGAGCAATAAACTGCGCAAACCCATTTTATTTGATGCCAAAGCTGACTACCTGCTTTATGGCATGGCAGATCACAGTATTGTCGAGTTTGCCAATGCACTCAAAGAGGGAACCCAGCCTTTACATGTAAAAGGGTTATGCTACATTTCTAAAGAGCCAAACGAGGCGTTTTTAGCGCTTCCGAGCCATCAAGAATGCTTGGATGATAAGCTCAAATTTATGGATATGTTTGACATTTTCTACCACAATAATGATCCGATTTCCGCCAAAGGACTCTGTCAAAAAGTGGATGCGCGTTACCTCATCCAAAATCCGCCCGCACTTTACTTAACCACCGAAGAGATGGACGAAGTCAGCGCACTTCCCTTTATGCGCGATGTGCATCCCTACCATAAAAAAGAGGGAGCGGTGAAAGCGCTTGAGACGATCAAATTTTCCATCTCAACGCACCAAGGCTGTTATGGCGAATGCAGTTTTTGTGCGATCAGCGTGCATCAAGGCAGAACCATCCGAAGTCGAAGTGAAAACTCCATCCTCAAAGAGGCGAAACACTTTACAACGTACAAAGATTTTAAAGGCATCATCTCCGATCTTGGAGGACCAACTGCCAATATGTACGGCTATGAGTGCCATAAGAAAGTGACCAAAGGCACCTGTGAAGACAAAAGCTGTATGTTCCCCAAACTCTGCAAGGCGCTCAAGCCAACGCACAAAAAGCAGCTTGATCTGTTGCGTAAAGTACGCGCCCTTCCAGGCATTAAAAAGGCGTTTGTTGCTTCAGGCATTCGCTACGACCTCATCAGTGACGATAAAGCCTATGGGTATGAGTATCTTAAAGAGATCGTCGAGCATCATCTTAGCGGTCAGATGAAAATTGCACCTGAGCATATCGACGATGAGATCTTAGCGCTCATGGGCAAACCCGGAAAAGAGTCGTTGGTTGAGTTTAAAGCACTCTTTGACAGACTCAGCCGTGAATCGGGTAAAAAACAGTTTCTCACCTATTACCTCATCGCCGCACATCCGGGCTGTGAGGAGAAGCATATGCACTCCCTCAAACAGTTTGCAAGCAATGTCTTAAAGATCAATCCCGAACAAGCGCAGATCTTTACGCCAACCCCTTCAACCTATGCGACACTGATGTACTACACAGGGCTTCACCCCGTAACGCGTAAGCCACTTTTTGTGGAAAAAGATATGCAGAAAAAAGAGCGTCAAAAAGAGATCGTTGTCTCCAAAGAGCGTCACTACTACAGCGGGCTTGATAGTTAAAAATCTTTACATGTAAAGGAGCGAAGATGAGTGTTTTAATGGAATTTAGTATGTTCCCACTTGAAGGTGAAGGCAGTAAAAGTGCTGATGTGGCGCGCATTGTGCAAATGGTTCATGAAAGTGGTTACAGCTATAAACTCACACCTATGAGTACGGTGGTTGAAACACCTACGATGAGCGAAGCGCTCAAACTGGTCGAAGAGGCATATGTGTTGTTAGAAGCGTGTGGGCGCGTGTATGCGTGTTTGAAATTTGACATA
>DBTO01000013.1:0-16277 GCA_002307095.1 Sulfurospirillum sp. UBA1314 | reverse complement strand
GTATGCGTGTTTGAAATTTGACATAAGACCCAACCGTGAAGATGGCATGCACCAAAAAATTGAATCGGTTCAAAACAGACTCGACTGCACTGTTATCATTTAAGAAATTTTGCCTTGTGCCGATTTTCCCTTATGTTTAAATAAGGGGGCAACTTATGCAAACCACAGCAGCCAATAACGGTAGTTATAATAGCTTTGGATTTTCCATGCAAACCAGCAGTGGCGATACGATCAATCTTAGTATGTACGATGCACGCTATGCCGAAGTATCACAAGAGAACACCGATACGTCACAAACCACGACGTATACTCTTTCCCATGCGTACGGCTACAAATTTCATTACGATGGCAATGGCATTGATGCTAACGATCAAAAAGAGATTGATGCGGCGATGAAAGTGGTTCAACCGATGATGGACGACTACCTTAAAAACGTCCAAGAGAGTGCAAGTAACACCAACCTTGCAAGCTTAACCAACACCGCGTATGCGATCAACACCACACTTCCTACCGCAACCAATGCCAATACCCAAAACTACATCAACGATTCACTGCTTAAAAGTATGGATGAGGTGATGGCAAAAGAGCAAAACCAAAACGATAAAGCGCTCCAAGAAGCACACAAATTGTTTCAAAGTATTTTAAATCAACAAACGGGTTTTGAGCTTTACATGTAAAGATTTTGCTCATGTCCTCTTCTTCTTTCACATACATCATGCTTCTAAGATAATATTCATTTATCTTTAAGTATGATGTGATGTTTTATGCCTCTTTCAGTTAACAATGCCTCACCGTTTTTTGCCTCACAATCGCTTCTATGCCTTTTCTACATTATCTTCACAAAGGATGAGAATGCATTCAATCAAACATTACGCTATTGATTTTACAGGACGCGGAAGTGAATATTTTCGCATATGGATCGTCAATGTTGCGCTGAGCATCATTACGCTGGGTATCTACTCTGCTTGGGCAAAGGTGCGCACCATGCGTTGGTTTTACGGGCATACGTTTTTGGATAACCACTCTTTTTCGTACTTAGCCACGCCCATGCAAATTCTAAGAGGAAGATTGATTGCAGTAATCTTGTTGGTTCTTTATGTGGGAACATCGAAATTTGCACCACTGGTGAGTGCGCTCATTATCCTAGCCATTGGTATCGCTTCACCGTGGATTATCGTGATGGCACTTCGTTTTGGGGCACGCCAAAGTGCCTATCGGGGATTGCGTTTTAATTTTACGGGTACGGTGGGAGAAGCCGCGACGGTTTATCTTTTTATGCCCATTTTGAGCGTTATCACCTTTGGGCTTGCCATTCCCTATGTTGCCTACACACAACTCAAATTTTTAGCGACACACTATACTTATGGTACAGTAACAACCTCTTACAGTGGATCATCTAAACCTTTTTGGAAGCTCTATCTTCTCACCCTCACTTTTTTAGCTGTGGTTTGGGGCATTATGGGCTCACTAATTTACTACTATATCCTAACACATCCTGCTCTTTCACCTGAAGCAAAAAAGCAGATTGGTGTTACAGCGGTTTCATTTGGGCTCTTAGCTTTTTATATCACTATTCCCATCGCAGTTGCTATCATCAAAACACAAACGATCAATCTCTTTTACAACCATTTGCATTTAGAAGATGTTCGTTTTCATTCAACCCAACGCGTTCGTGATGTCTTATGGATTTACATCACCAATCTTTTGCTTATCATGATCACATTGGGCTTTTACACTCCATTTGCGAGTGTTCGCTTAGCACGTTACCGATCACTCCATCTTGAAATCATTGCCGCAAATTTAGATGAATTTGCCGCGCAAACCTATACAACAACCACCGCCGTTGGTTCAGAAATATCAGACCTGTTTGATATGGATATTGGTGTGGCATGATACAGTTTGATGGGGAGTATTTCGATGGCAAAACCTCTCGCCCTACTCGTGTCAGCATTGAAGTGGGTGAAACAGAGCTTTTTATGCACACGTCCACATGCTACTCCTCTTTTGCGATCAACGAGATCAAAATAGACCCGATGGTAGGCAGTGCAAGTAGCATTGTCTACCTACCGCTCCATCAAGAGATACACAGCCATGACCTTGAGGCACTTCGAGCACTGGAGCAGCACCTAAAACAAACATCACCCGAATACCTTGCGCGCTATTTTGAGAGCAAATTACGTTATGTGTTCGCTACATTGATCTTTACCATCGCTCTTTTGGGTGTAGGATTTTTTTACGGTATTCCCACCATTGCCGCTTATGTTGCGCGCGTCGTTCCTGAAAACATTAAACTGAGCATGGATAAAGAGAGCCTTGCACTCCTTGATAAGATGTATCTCAAAGAGACGCTTTTGCCGATGGAGCGACAAATGGCTATCACTGAACAGCTCAATCGCTTTTGCGCCACAACGCACTGCTCTTCGTTTCAATTTCATTTTCGAAACAGCCCACTTTTAGGAGCCAATGCGTTTGCGCTTGCAGGGCAGAGTATAGTTGTGACCGACCAATTGGTTGAAAAAGCTGAAAATGATGCGGAGATTGTGGCGGTTTTAGCCCATGAATTAGGACATATTAACGCGTTACATACGCTTAAGACGGCACTGCAAGCGATGGGTTCGGGTGTTTTGATCGTGATGATAACAGGCGATGTAAGTACATTTTCAGATCTTGCGACGGGCATTCCGCTGTTACTGATACAACAAGGGTATTCGCGTGAAATGGAAGAGGAAGCCGATGCGTTTGCGCTGCAAGGACTCTTAAAAGCGAAGATTTCTCCGCACTATTTTGCGACGATATTGCAACGCATTGACCCTGATGCCAACGCATCTAAAACGCCTTTTGCAAGCCATCCAGAAACGCGCAAACGCATTCAACCCTTTTTGGACGCTTCACGCTTTTAGCTTTACATGTAAAGAAGGTGGCGGTATGATTTCATACCACCAAGAGGGTTATTTAAACGTTTTTTCCAAATGCGCGATAAAACGCACTTTCTCTTTTTCCAAATCCAAATCGCCTTTGAAAATGTCATGGACGGAGAAGGTTTCTAACGGTTCTGCGCCACAAAATTGGAAGGTTTTATGCGTTGCGACATTGGCTTCATCAAGGCTGAGTCCGCTAAAAAAGCCCTCTTTATCGTTGAATTCTGACGTGGGGCAGTTGTAGGTGATGGAGAGCATGTACGATTTGCCCTGCATCAAGCCGCCACTTCCATAGCGTTTGGTTGCGTCACTCCTCGTTCTGCCATCGTTCTCATAGGTGACGGTTCCTTGACCTGTAGAGAAGATTTCATCGATGTACTTTTTAGCCAACCAAGGCACGCCCATCCAGTAGGTGGGAAATTGAAAAAGGATGATATCGGCCCATGCAAATTTTTCAACCTCTTCTTTGACGTTGTAGTCGCTTTCTACTTCACTATGCTTGAACGCATAGCCCGCTTTGTGAAAAAACTCCGTAGCAGTGTCGATGTAAAACTGAGTAAGTTTGCCCTCGGCGACGACGGGGTATTTTTGATGACCATTGATGATCAGTACATTTTTCATGGGTTTCCTTTGATTTTATTGAGAAAAGTATAATGGCAATATGCTTAATATATCCTTACGATACTTTTAGTATGTAATGATACATTTCTATATTTATGCTATAATTGACTTCAAAAAAGGTCATACACCATGTATTTAGTCAACGGAAAAGAGTACACCTGCGCCATTGCCATTGCACAAGATATTTTTAACGACAAATGGAAATTGGGCATTATTTGGCATCTACTCTCAGGAGAAAAGCGCTACAAAGAGCTTTTTGAAGAGGTGTGTGAGATTACTCAAAAAACCTTGACCGTGAAGCTTAGAGAGCTTGAAGAAAAAGGGATCATCGCGCGTGAAGCCTTTCCTGAGATTCCACCCAAAGTAGTCTATTCACTCACACCCATTGGTGAAAAATTGCGCCCAGTGCTCAATGAGATGTTTGACTGGGGCATTGATTATGTGACAGAACGTGGGAATTTTAGCGAAGGAAGTGTGTGCGAGCCAAAGCTCTCTAAAAAAGCGTGAAAAGCGTTTTACATGTAAAGCGTTTAAAGCGACGCAATCGTTACATGTAAACGATCTTCACACGCCAAAGGCTTGGAAATACGCGCACTCTCTATGCAGAGCATGTGCGTATAGTCACCCTCTTTCATATCAGCAAAATTACGTTCTCCCTCACGCCAAGGATTCCACACCACCACATCACTGTGATTTTCATGCGTAATGCTGAGCGTTCGATCCCCCTCACACAGAAGCGTTGTCGCTTCAGGTGATGTGTAGATTCTATCGACCTCATGCCTTACATGTAAAACAGGCGCTTCATCTTTACAGACCATTCCAGCGTGCAAAGCATCGTTGTACACATCGCCCAAGCCCATCACTGTGACGTCATGAATATCTTTACATGCAAAGTAAGTGTGAAGTGCCGCCGTACTCTCTTTTTCAGCGTTTACATGTAAATCAAGTTCAACAGCAGATCCCAAGTTCATCTCAAGTCGTACGCTAAACGCAAAATCCCACAATGACCTCGTAAACGCGCTATCGTGCAGTTCAAAAACCAGTTGCACGCCCTCTTCGCTTTCATGATACTGCGCCATTTCCCACTCGACGATGCGCGCAAACCCATGTGATGGGCTGACTGCTTTGCCAAACCACGGCCAGCACAGCGGAATGCCACCCCGAAATGCCTTGCCTTTTTGAAAGGTTGAACGCTTCGCACTCCACAAAAAAGGCTTACCGTCTTTGGGTTGAAAATGAATGAGTTGCGCACCTTGAATAAGAATGGTCGCATCAAACAGTGGGTGATGAATCTCACAAAAAAGATCGTTTTGAGTAAGGTATTGCACGTTAATGGAAGCTCTCCACCAGTCGTTGTACCAGTAAATTCCATCCATCAACCAGTACAAAAATCAGCAGTTTAAACGGTAATGAGATCATCGCTGGTGGTAACATCATCATACCCATCGCCATCAAAACAGAACTCACGACCATGTCGATAACCAAAAACGGTAAGTAGAGCAAAAAGCCGATCTCAAATGAGGTTTTAAGTTCACTGATCATAAACGCTGGCATTGCCACAGTCAAAGGCACATCTTCAATATTTTTAGGGTTTTCAAGGTTGCGAATCCGAAAGAAAAGCGCTAAATCTTTCTCACGGGTATTGCGAATCATAAACGCTTTAAACGGTGCAGAGCCTTTATCAAATGCTTCTTGGTAGCCCATTTTTTCGTCCAAATAAGGTTTCACCGCCACATCGTACGACTCTTTGACCACCGGTTCCATAATGAAAAAGGTTAAGATCATCGCCAAAGAGACCATGACTTGGGATGGTGGCATCTGTTGCGTTCCCAATGCTTGGCGGAGGAACGAAAAAACAATCAAAAGGCGTAAAAAACTGGTCATCATAAAAATAAGCGAAGGTGCAAGAACCAAAATGGTTAAAACAACAACAAGGTTAAGACTGGTTACAAGCTGTTGGGGCGAGTTGGGCGCACTTAAAGAGAGATTCACCGTAGGGATCGTGTCAGCACCAAACGCAAGCGGTGACATAAACACCATCAACAAAAAGAGTACCTTTGTTATTTTTCTCAACCCGATTCCTTTAATGTATTGTAGGATTTTAGTTGGTTTTGCGTTAAAAACCATTTAATCTTTAAACAACTTTTCGTTAAAATAGATTTTATCTGATTGTTAGGAACACACTTTATGACTATTTCGATTGCAATTATGGCGGCAGGCTTAGGCACGCGCATGAAATCTACCCTTCCCAAAGTCCTTCACGAGATCAGCGGTTTTGAAATGCTCTACCACATCATCAAAGAATCTCAAAAGATCAGCGACGACATTCATGTCATTTTATACCATCAAGCAGAGCTAGTGCAAGAGCGGATGAACCGCCACTTTTCCAACATCACATACATCATCCAAGACCATCAAAACTTCCCAGGTACGGGCGGTGCGATTCGTGGTGTGAAGCCAAAATACGAACACCTTTTAGTGCTCAATGGCGATATGCCGCTTTTGGAAGCTAAAAATATGCAAAATTTTACACATTTGGATGCCAATGTTGTAATGAGCGCGTTTACATGTAAAGAGCCCTTTGGCTATGGTCGCGTCATCATGGATGCTTCTTTAAACGTGCAACGCATCGTCGAAGAGAAAGATGCGAGCGAGGATGAGAAGAAGGTAACGGCGGTCAATGCAGGCGTTTACCTTTTTAAAACCGAATTTTTAAACGAAAATCTTCCAAAGCTTTCCAACAAGAACAGTCAAAAAGAGTATTACATCACCGATTTAATCGCACTTGCCAATGCTGAGAAGAAGAGTGTCAAAGCGCTTTTTGTCGATGAGGCAACGTTTATGGGTGTTAATTCCAAGTACCATCTCTCCCAAGCTGAAGAGTTGATGCAAGAGCGCATCAAACGACGTTTTATGGAACAAGGGGTGAGTATGCGCCTGCCTCAAACCATTTATATTGAAGCGGATGTGCAGATCAAGGGTGAATGCAAACTTGAAAACGGTGTGAGCTTGCTTAAAGGGACGGTGCTTGAAAATGCGCACATCAAAGCGCATTCGGTCATTGAAAAAAGTGTCATTAAAAACTCTGACATAGGACCGATGGCGCGTATTCGACCTGATTCACACATCGAAGATACGCACATCGGTAATTTTGTGGAGATCAAAAAATCAACGCTTAAAGGCGTTAAAGCAGGTCATCTCAGTTACCTAGGCGATGCGACGATTGATGAGGGAACCAACATCGGGTGTGGAACGATTACATGTAATTATGACGGCAAAGGAAAATACCAGACGATCATCGGTAAAAATGTCTTTGTGGGCAGTGATTCACAACTGATTGCCCCTGTGACGATTGAGGATGATGTCTTAATTGCTTCGGGTACAACGGTCACCAAAAACATCCCCAAAGGCGCGCTAGCGATCAACCGAGAACCCCTTAAAATCATTGAGGGCTTCTTCTACAAATTTTTCGGGAAAAAAGATGCGAAATAATCAACTTGCAGGGAAAAAAATTCTTTTAGGCGTTACGGGAAGCATCGCAATTTACAAAGCCTTAGAGCTTATTCGTCTTTTTATCAAAGCAGGGGCTGAAGTCAAAGTGCTGATGAGCGAAGATGCAAAGCGTTTTATCACACCGCTCACCTTTGAAGCGATCAGCCAAAACAAGGTTTTACATGCTGAAACGGAAAGCTGGAGCGAGGGGCTGAGCCACATTCACACGGGCAAATGGGCAGATCTTTTTGTCATTGCTCCAGCTTCCGTGAACACGATCAATAAACTCAGCCATGGCATTGCGGACAATCTCTTAACGCAAACTGCCATTGCCTTCACCAAAACCATCGTTTTAGCCCCCTCCGCCAATACCAATATGATGCTAAATCCCATTACCCAAGAGAGTCTTTTAAAACTTGAAACCCTTGGCTATGCGATCATTGCACCCCAATCCAAACTGCTGGCGTGCAACGACGAAGGTGTGGGTGCCCTTGCGGACATTGAGCAGATTTTCTACCACTGCGCACGGTTGCTGCTGAAAGAAGCGTTTTGGAGTGAGCGCGAAGTCGTTATCACCGGTGGTGGTACGATGGAAAAGATCGATGATGTGAGATGCCTGACCAATTTTTCCAGTGGAAAACAGGCCTCTGCGCTTGCACTTGCGTTTTACCTGCGAGGTGCCAATGTAACGCTGATCAGCAGTGGGGAAACGCCTCAGATCAATGCTATCAATACCTTACATGTAAAGAGTACCGCAGAGCTTCAAGCTGCCCTTCTTTCGCAAATGCAGTATGTCACTAAAAACGAAAAAACGCCCTATCTTTTGATGGCGGCAGCGGTGAGCGATTATGTGCCTATCAAAACCCATGAGGGTAAACTCAAAAAAGAGGAGCTTGGAGAATCATACACCCTAGAGCTCAAACGCAACGTCGATGTACTCACATCGCTGCCCAAACGAGGCTTTAAAATGGTAGGGTTTAAAGCAGAGATGGATGAGAGTAAAGCGCTTGCCAATGCGGGCGCGATGCTAGAGAAAAAAGGGTTGGACGCCGTGTGTCTCAATGTGCTTAAAGAGCAAAACGGCTTTGGAAGCAGTAAAAATGAGGTTCATTTTATCACCGCTTCGCATGTTCAAAAAATTGCCTTAGCAGGAAAATTTGAGATCGCAGAACAGATTGTGGAGCAGTGTTCACACCTATGATCTCAACCCTTCAAAAATTAGCAGGCATCGGCTCAGATATTGGACACACCAGTAGTTCGGGCATCAATTTTAATGCCAATTTACCGGTGAGCATTGAAGTCATGCGCCAAATCGATGGCGGTCGCTACTGCCTCAAAGTGGGACGCAAAGAGCTTACCACCAAAAGCAGTAAACCTCTCAAAGAGGGTGAAAAATACTGGGCAAATTTTTCAGAAGGTAGAGGTGGCATTTTAACCATCTCGAACCTCTACAGGCAACCGCAACTTTTTGAAGATGACGCTTATTTTTTGCCTATTACGTTGGATGCCTTTTTTAAAGAAAACTATTTTAGCTATAACGAATTCAGAGCTTTTTTACTCAAGCAACTGAGCAGTGAGACGAGCAAAGAGCTGTTTAAACTCTACGCGTATATGCTCTTAGCCCTCTCCAAAGCCACCATTCACCTGCCGTTTATCCACGAAGGTAAAAAAGTGATGCTACAGTTTCAAAAAAGTGCCGATGCGTCGCTTCTTTTTTACATTGCCTATGAGCACTTAGGACCTTTTTATGGCGTTATCAGAGAATCAAGCGTTGAAATTGCAGTCCTGTATGAGAAAAGTTTCTACTATTTACAAAAAGAGAGCTCTAAATTGGGTATGATTACACACCTTAACCTGCAAAAAGAGATTAAACCTCTTTTTGATCTTGGCGATGTGGCATTAGATGTGAAGGGTTAGTTGATGGGGTTTGAAGCTGTTTTCATCATGCTTTTGGGTGTCTGCATAGGATCGTTTTTAAACGTTGCGATTGTACGTCTGCCTCATCATCAGAGCATCAATCTTCCCGCATCGCACTGTCCAAAATGCCTCCATCCTTTGAAATGGTACCACAACATCCCTCTCTTCTCGTGGCTCTTTTTAAGAGGAAAATGTGCGTTTTGTAAGGAACCTATTTCGGTGCAATATCCGCTTGTTGAGCTTAGCTCTGCTCTGCTTTATGGTCTCTGTTTTTACCGTTTAGAAAGTCTCACCCAAGCGCTTTTGATGGGCTCTGTTTTTGCGCTTTTACTCGCACTCAGTATCATTGATTTGCGCTTTAAAGCTGTTCCGGATGCTCTTAGTTTACCCGCACTCATCATCGCTTTTTGCACGCAAATGCCTCTGCAATCGCTTCAAAATGGGCTTTTACTGATGGGAGCATTTACATTTTTACGCTTTGCTATCTCAGCGCTGGCTAAAAAAGAGGTGATGGGCGAAGCGGACATTATTATCGCGGGTATTATCGGTGCGGTACTTGGCATCAAACTAGGGCTTGTAGCGATCTATATCAGTGCAGTGATTGCTTTGGTTGCTTTTATGATTGTGCGCAAAAAGGGGTATGAGCTTCCCTTTATTCCATTTCTAGCCTTAGGGCTTTTGCTCACATGGTTTTTTGATCTACCAATTTTACATGTAATGGAATTTATCTTATGAATAGAGTCAGTCGTTATCTTTTAAAACATTTCAGTGAGCTCTTTAGTGCTCTGTTTTTTATTCTCTTTTTTATCACTTCTGTGATCTTTTTTATCAAATTAACCGCCATGACGGCTATTATCAAGATGGATTTCTTTGAGCTGGGAACACTCTATATTTACTTGCTACCACGCACATTGGTCTATACTCTACCTTTAACGTTTTTTATCGCCTTGTGTATTACCCTCTTTAACCTTTCCAAAGAGAATGAAACCATTGTTCTTTTCACCCTTGGCTACAATCCAAAAAAGATTGCTAAGCTCTTTTTAACACTCTCTTCGCTTCTCTCTTTTGTTCTTATTCTTGATATTTTTATCTTTATTCCTATCTCCAAACAGCTCAATACCAATTTTATTGAGTATAAAAAAGTCGAAGCAAAATTCAACATTAAAGCCAATGAATTTGGTCAGAAATTTTCCGATTGGCTCGTTTACATTGAACACAGCGATAACAATAAACTCTACACTGGGGTAACGCTTTATCAAATTAAAACGGACAAAGAGGATGAAAAGCTGATTGTTGCGACCAATGCAGACATTGAAAATGAAAAAGGGATTCTAAGACTAAACCTTGATCAAGGTAAAATCTTTGAATTTGCAAAAGATGGCATCCAACAAACAGATTTTGAACGCATGCACATCAACTCACAGCCTAAAACAGCCGTCGGAGCAATCCAAAGCATTAAAGAGTATTGGAATGGTGTTTACACCGATACAAAACGTGCCTATGACCTCTCCTTTTTTCTACTCATTGCGCTTTTCCCTGTTGTCTCAACTTTGATTGCACTGAGCATTGGTGTCGTTACATACCGCTACAATAAGGGTAGTATTTATCTTGAGATGTTCGCGACCATTGCGCTTTATTTTGTGTTTACCACACTGGTCTCAACGTGGTTTGCGCAGATTGCACCTGTGATTGTTTTTGTTGTCACGTTTTTGCTCTCCTACATCATCTACCAAAAGCGCATTCGTGCTGTTTTCTAAATACTTATGCGTGTCAAAATTACCCTAAGTTACGATGGAAGTGCTTTCATTGGCTTTCAGATTCAAAAAAATGAGACCAAAACATGCCAAAGTGTCGCAGGTGTCATTACAAGAGCTTTGCAGCATATTAACATCGAAACCACCGTTGTAGGCAGCGGACGTACCGATACAGGTGTGCATGCAACCCATCAAGTCTTACATGTAAACCTTCCACCATTTTGGAGTGATCTTACAAAACTTCAAACCCATCTCAATGCTTTTTTAGCGCCACATATTTTTATTCAGCGTATTACGCCTGTTGATGCCTCGTTTCATGCACGTTTTGATGCCAAAAAAAGGCTGTACCGTTACGTGCTTTACGATGGAGCGTATCAGCCTTTTTTAGCCCATTATGCTTTACATGTAAACACACTGGATGTTATAAAATTGAATGAATATGCACAGGTTTTTGTCGGATTTCATAACTTTGAGTATTTTAAAAAATTAGGTGGTGGTACAACGAAAGATGAGCGTACGATCTTTAAAGCAGGAGCGTACCGCTATAAACATCTGATTGTTATCTATTTTTTAGGCGATGCTTTTTTGCGCTCACAAGTACGGATGATGTGCGGAAGTTTACTTAAAGCGTGCGATGGAACGCTCTCATATCATGAACTTATCGCGCAACGCGATCGTAAAATGAAAGTGTCCACAACACTGATTCCAGCGTGCGGACTTTATCTCTCACGAGTCTTTTATTAACTAATGTTACGCAGTTTGCGTAACGGTATCTTAAACAATGAGTAAAACCCATTGTTTAAGGTCAGGGATTCATCCCCGACACCTCCTAAAGCTTCATAAAACAAGTTTTATGAGAAATAAAAGGTAAGATGTTACGCTCTTTTGAAGAAGTGCATAACATCCGTTATTAATTCAATAGCAGCTTTCCAGCGACAATCACTTTTTTGACTTTACCATGCAACGTCTCACCATAATAGAGCGAGTGTTTATTGCTCACTTCATAACTTTCTTTAGGGTCAAACAAGACTAAGTCAGCATCATATCCCACTTTGATAGCACCTTTAGACGAAAGCCCTAAAATATGGGCAGGATTGACACAACAGATGCGAATCAGCTCGTTAAAATCAATCACGCCATTTTTGATTAAAAACGTATGGGCGAGTGTTAAAAACTCTTCAATCGATCCTATCCCAAACGCAGCATCTTCAAATGCCACATCTTTGTATAAAATGGATTTAGGTGAGTGTGCGGAGGTGAGAATATCGACCAAGCCCTCTTTCAATGCTTCAATGAGAGCCTTGCGCTCCTCTTCTTCTCGAAGCGGTGGCATCAATTTTGCATAGGTATTAAAGCCATCACAACTGGTGTCATTTTTGGCAAGATGATGAATCGAAACTTCCGCATACAGATCCGATTTAAATGCTTTATGTGCTTTGGCAATGTCTAAAGCACGTTTGGTTGAGAGCGATTTTAAAACCACCGTCGCACCGTAAAAATGTGCCATCTCTGCCACTTTGGCAACTTCAGCTGTTTCTGAGATCTTAGAGATCCCTGAGAGCCCCAATTTGGAAGCAATCACACCATCGTTCATCAGTCCGTTATCGTCTAAGTTTGGTTCATAACACTGTACAAAAAGAGGTCTTTTTTTCATCGTTGCGTACTGCATGCCGCGTCTTAAAAGGTTGGCATTGCGATGTGAATCGGCTAAAATGGCTGCGGCACCATTGTTGAGCAACGTCGCAATATTGTGGAGTTGGTCCTCTTTTTCATCGGCTAAAGGAGCGCTCATATGCAGATTGACTTTGGCTTGGTCGATCTTAAATTTTACCAGCTCTAAGAGTGTCGCACTCTCAAGGCGTGGGCTAAAATCAGACATCACCACCGCCGTTGTAACGCCACCTTTGAGACAACTGTTGGAGAGTTTATCGATGTATTCTTGATTGAGACAGCTGTTGGAAAAACGCACGTTAAGATCAATAAGACCTGGAAGTATGTAAAGTCCATCGGCATCGATCACCTCATGATTAGAAGCATCAAGATCTTTGCCAACGGCAACAATTTTACCCTCTTGGATCAATACATCGTGACTCACAACTCCCTCTCGTGTTGACACCAAAGCATTTTTAATTAACATGGCTTCCTCTTTTCGATAATTTTTGTTTAAACCGTACAATACGCTCATAGGAGAGCGCAATACGCTCCGTACTCAGCTCACCGCGTTGGATGGCATCTTTAATAATTTGATTAACCGTAAAGGTCATACTCGCACTCTCAGCAAAATAGTTGGTAAAGACCAAAATATCAGCCCCCGCATCAATACTGCGAATCACACGTTGCTTAAAATCAGCACTACTTGCAATCGAGTTTGTGCGTAAATTATCGGCAAACACAACCCCTTCAAAGTGCATTTTATCTCGCAGTAAGCCTTGAATAAGCGATTTTGAAAAAAGCGCTGGATTTTTGGGATCAATCTCTTTGTGCATCACATGGGAGATCAAAACCGCGTCCATTTTACCAAAAGCGATCAGATCATAATAGGGTTTTAACTGCTCAAAACGCCATGTTTTGGTGACGTCTTCTTCACTGGAAAAGTTATTCCAAAGATTGGCACCCGAGGTTGGAAAATACTTGACAACGGGCATCACACCTTCTGCGCTAAGAGCATTGATAAACAACATCGCATAGGTCGTAACAATCTCTTCATACGCAGCGTAACTGCGCTGCAATTTGGAGCTATCTAATACATCATATTTGGGTTGAAGATCAAGGACGGGCGCAAAATTGACATTAATACCACTTTGTGCCAGATCGAAACTCAGTTTTTGATACAGTGCCTCTGTCTCAGCAATATCTTTGTTTTGAAAAAGCTCATACGCGGAGGGAATTTCGCTAAAACCTTTTTTAGCATCAAAAAAATTTTTACCACCTTCGTGTTCCGCTGCCACAATCAAAGGAAGCCCTTTGGGCGCTTGTGCTCTTAAATAATCATTGAGTTTTCGAAGCTGTGCTTGGTTTTGAACATTTTTATCGGTAATCAAAATGCCACCGACTTTTTCACGTTTAATATCTTTTGCGATCTGTTCAACCCATTTGTCGCCCTCTTTTGTACCATCAAATCCAATGATAATCATCTGAGCAATCATATCTTCTAATGGAGGTGTTTTGGCGTGTAGAATCGAAGAAAAAAGTAGACATACAAGGAAAAATTTCAACATCAATCGGCCAATAAATCTTTCACACTGATGCGTGGCTCTTTGCCCTTTAAAATCAGTGCTATTTCATGCGCAATGGGTGTATAAATCGCATGTTTTTTGGAAAGCTCAAAAATGGCTTCAGAGGTAAAAACACCCTCTGCCACTTCGCCAAGAGCGACTAAGATGTCTTCTAGTTTTTTGCCTTCCGCTAAAAAAAGTCCCACACGATAGTTGCGCGAAAGGGTGCTGGAAGCCGTTAAAAAGAGATCTCCTGCACCACTGAGCCCCAAAAAGGTCTCATCATGCGCACCAAAATATTTTCCAAAACGGCGCATTTCCACAAGCCCTCTAGCTATCAAACTCGCACGTGCATTGTTGCCAAGTCCTAGCCCATCACAAATGCCGCTCGCAATCGCCAGCACGTTTTTATACGCCCCACACACCTCTGCACCAATGACATCTTTTGAGGTATAGGTTTTGATAAACGAAGGGAAAAAGGCGGCGAACTCTTTAGAGAGTCCTTCGTTGGTTGAATTAATCACAAGCGCCGTAGGCAGTCCTTGCATCACTTCAGAGGCAAACGAAGGCCCCGATAAAAAGCTGAGATTTTCTTCTGGCACATGCTGTGCAAAAATTTCATTTAAAAAGGCGCCACTTCCTTGCTCAATGCCTTTGGCAGCAACCAAAATTTTTTGCCCATGAAACGTAAAATGTGCTTCCAACCAATGACGCACCACTTGCGCTGGAAGTGCGAAAATGAGGTATTCACACTTTAGCGCTTCTTCAAGGCTCACAAAATTTTCAATGGCTTTGGGTTGACGCGAAGTTATTTTACATGTAAAGTTAAAAGAGAGCGCAAACTGAAGTGCTTGTCCCCATTTTCCAGCTCCAATAACTGCTATACTCACGCCCATAACCGTTTAAACATCCAGTCTGGATTTTAAAAGTTCATTTACTTTAGCAGGATTCGCAGCCCCTTTGCTCTCTTTCATCGTTTGCCCGACAAAGAAACCAAACAGTTTATCTTTTCCACTTCTGTATTCTGCTACTTTATCGGCATTGGCAGCCATGATCGCATCGATAATGGCTAAAATAGCACCATCGTCACTCACTTGTTTCAGACCCAATGTTTCAATGGCATCGTCCACACTCACGCCATTTTGCATCAAATAATCCAACACCTCTTTGGCCGCTTTTCCACTGATCGTTCCATCTTCAATACGCTTCACAACCCTTGCCAATTTAACAGCATCTACAGGCGAAGTCATAAGCGTCATACCATTGTTCAGACGTGCAAGAAGCTCAACCGTAAGCCACGTTACGGAGTTTTTAGCACCAGCTCCCTCATTGATCATCATTTCATAAAAATGTGCCATTTCAACACTGGAGGTAATTACATTGGCATCGTACTCTTTAATGCCGTACTCTTTGAGGAAACGATCACGTTTTTGGTCAGGAAGTTCTGGAATTTGGATGCACTCTGCTAGCATATCATCAGGAATAAGCACCGGTAGCAAGTCAGGATCTGGGAAGTAACGGTACTCCGCACTGTCCTCTTTGCCTCGCATACTTCGTGTTTCATTTTTTTCGGTATCGTAAAGTCTGGTTTCTTGAATTACTTCCCTTTCATACACGCCATCTTCCCACGCATTACTCTGGCGCTCTACTTCGTAATCAATCGCTTTTTGGATAAATTTAAACGAGTTGAGGTTCTTAATCTCCGCTCTGGTATAAAGCTTGGTCTCACCTTTTGGGCGAATCGAGACGTTCGCATCACAGCGAAAACTTCCTTCTTGCATATTGGCATCGCTAATGTCGAGGTAGCGTAAAATGGCATGCAGTTTCTTAAGGTATAAAATTGCCTCTTCGCTGCTTCGCATATCGGGTTCACTCACGATCTCAAGCAGTGGTGTTCCTGCACGGTTTAAGTCTACATGCGAGACACTTCCATGGTGAATGTTTTTACCCGCATCCTCTTCAAGGTGCGCCCTTGTGACACCAATGCGTTTTGTTGATCCGTCTTCAAAATCGATGTAAATCTCACCTGCTTCAACAATGGGTATCTCAAATTGACTGGTCTGATACCCTTTTGGAAGATCAGGATAGAAGTAGTTTTTACGGTTGAAAATGGATTTTTGATTGATCGTTGCATTGATAGCGGTACCTAAAGCAATCGCTTTTTTAACCACTTCTTTGTTTAAAACAGGTAAAGCGCCAGGAAGTCCTAGGCAAACTTCACACACGTTGGTATTGGGTTCGTCGCCAAAACTGGTTGGACAACTGCAAAAAATCTTGGTTTTTGTGTTTAACTGAGCATGAACCTCAAGTCCAATAACAACTTCAAATTGCATTAAATACCCTTTGGGATTAATCTAAAA
>DBTO01000126.1 GCA_002307095.1 Sulfurospirillum sp. UBA1314 | reverse complement strand
GGTGATCTACCAAGGTTTTAATTTGAGCAAAACCACCCACACGATTGAACCGTTTGGCATTGTCGTCGTAATTCAGACAGGTCAGCGCATACTCCATTTTGCTTCCACTGGTGATGCCATAGCGCTTCGCAAAGTTGGAACCTACGATATGAGGAGGCTTTCCAAAATTAGAGCCATAGCCCAAATTGACACTGGGTTCTCTAAAATAAACCGGCATCAATTGGGCATGCGTATCGGTGATATGCAAAAATCTAGCATTTCCAAAGTTTTCGAGATTATAATAATCCTCAAGCTTATCAATGCCATACAATCGCTTATGTGACTTTGCAAAGACCTGCGTTCCACCAAGCCCTAAGATGGACAAAAGGTAGAAAAATTCTCTTCTGTTTAATGAACTCATGAACGCTCCCTTTTATTTTACGACGACAGCTTGCCACGTTTTATCATACTCAGCCGATTCTTGAAGCGCAATGTCAGACTCCAATTTAGCACGATTTGCCAAATCAATCGCCTCTTGATATTTAGCCTCTTTTGACATCACTTTAGCCTTAGCTATGAACTCATGGGTTTTTCTCCATGCTACATTGGCATGAATGGCTTCGCCATAGCGCGCTTCTGCAGCAGCAATTGCCATATCAGCACTTTGTTGCGAAACTTCGCTCGACGCATTGGCTGTTGAAAGTAGTACCATGACTACGGCGTTGATAAGTAAAAATATCTTTTTCATCATTATCTCCTCTACTTTCGTGTGTCTGGGCCATCTATCTTAAGCCCATTTGACATGTATGTTAGAAAATACTCTAAGTTTCGAAGCTCTTTGGATTGCATTTTTGGAGCTAGTGAACCCGTGTCTTCGATACACCCTTGCAATCTTCGCTGAAGCGTACCAATCGCTCCCCACTTCAGTCTGTAAACAGGAAAATGCGTTACCGAACCCAGTGTTGGACTTAAAGCCTCTGCTCTAATTCTCTGTCCTGAACCTGCAATATGACATTCAGCACAATTAAGCGCGAAATAACCTCGTTGTTTATAGAACTCTTTTTTTCCATCATCATACGCTGCCATCGCTTCTTTGGTTGGAATTTTAATGGCGAGAGGTTTGCCTCGTGACTCGAATGCCATATACCCCATAATTTTTGCAATATCATCTTGTTCATATTTCAATGCGTTTTCGCCATTCTTAACACGGCATTCATTGATGGCAACTTCTAGCGTTACAACCTCTTTTTTGGTCGTATCAAACAGTGGATAAATATCTCTGATCGCAGGATTTGGGAAACAATCCGCATACGATTTACCATTGGCAAACTTTTTATAAAACAACTCTTTTCCCTCATCCAAGGCTATCTCATAAGGAGGAAATTCATTGATTTCAGCCAGTTGCTCTTTGGTTGGTCTATACCAAGAAGCTGTCCCATGAGCAAAATCTTCTAATTTCACAGGATAGATATAATCTTTTTTAATCTCTTCAGGATCAACATACGGAAAATAACTAGCAGACTTCCCCAGTGGATCACTAAATTTGGTTAAAAAATAGTTTTGCATAGCAAGCCTATCTTTCTCGGCTTGCACATCAAATGCCCCTGCACTTAAAAAGGCACATAGCACTGTTGATGCTACGATAATTTTTTCGATTGCTTTTAACATTGTTCCACCTTTTTTTATTTTAGCTCCTGACACGCTTTTAAAGCAAAGCTCTAAAAGCTACGCTAACGCTGTGTTCTCCTCGGCGGAGTGCCCGCGCACCTTTGGTGCTTTTTTCTTTAGCTCCTGACACACTTTTAAAGCAAAGCTCTGGAAGCTGCAAAGTTTATTTGAGATCAAACTCACCTTGTTCTGTTTCGCCCGTGTTGTCTTTCCATGAGACATCAATTTTATCGCCTACTTTGGCACCTTTAAACATAAACTTTATAAAAGGATTTTCTGAAATGCCCACGCTTGGATACATAGTATAAACGGTTTTTCCGCCATGCTTAACCAACAACTCTTGGATATATTTAGCTGTTTTATTGGTTTTTGCATTGACCATTTGCATCGGATGTTTTATGAGAAGTTTGACTTCTGCTACGTCATCTTTGACTTTTGCTATTACTTTGATTCCCATTGTATTTCTCCATTTAAGTATTTATAATATTTTTAGTGTGTTAGCATAAAAGGTTTTATCAACCGCCACATCCACCAACAGTCACTTTAACCTCTTTGGTTGCCGTATGAAGTGTGCCATCTTTTGTTTTGACCACTAAAACAACATTGCTAGTCTCACCCATTCTTATGCGTGTTGAAAAATCAGGAATGGTATTTTCATTGATTTGCCAAACCGCAATGAGTGGGTAAGGATTTTTCTCAACAAAAAGGGACATCTCGACAACATCTGGTAGTGTCGTTGAAATCGTCACAGGAACAGCTCCACCATTTTCTGCGATATCAGGAACTTTGAGTTCAACCTTACTGTCTGCTGCTGATTTTGCTTGTCCATATAAATCGCCCATGGCTTCAGGGGCACTTTTAAACGTAAATGCTTTCGCATGATCTTCTAAAAATCCCGCATACAGTGAAGGAGAAAGTACTCCAAGGGCAATAAAACCACCTATTTTTATAAAATTTCTTCGTTGCATAGTTGTCTCCTAAGTTTATTTAACGGTATATCTAATGTACGCAATCACTGCGTCTATTTCGTCTTTGGTTACCCTAAGATTTCTTCCCAATGGGGGCATCGTTGAGTTGGGGGTATCGACATTGGGGTCCCAAATTTTGTTGAAAAAGTATTCATCAGGAAGTCCTACGAAATTGGCAAGATTGGGTCCCATATTGCCTTCTTGCTCAATTCCCGAACCCGTAAGCGTATGACACGCTAAACAGTTTCCCCTTGATATATCTTTGTAAACGGCTTCTCCAAGCTTAATCTTTGCATCCTTGCTCATCTCTTTATCTGCGGCTACCATACCCGTTGCAAGTAGCGCCGTACACGAGAGAGCAATTACTAATTTGATAGGCATCATCGTTACTCCTTTATTTACTTTGGTTGATCATGTATGTTGCAGCTTCATTCACGGCATCATCACTTAGATCAGTCGCTCCACCCTTTGGAGGCATTGCACCCACTCCCATGATAGCGTTCTTTAAGACCGTATCTAAGCCTTTACTCATCGCTTTTGCCCATGCGGTTTTATCTCCTAGCTTTGGAGAACCTGCGAGACCTGATTCATGACATCCTGCACAGTAGGTCACATACGTTGTTTTTCCTGGAACATCGCTTTCTGCTTTGCTTCCAAGTTGCCCATAAAAGTAGCGCTCTTCTCCAAATTCTGGCTCGACTTGCGTGCCATCGGTTACAATCCTCAGAATTGTTACTTTGTTAAGATCAAGGCAATCTTTCATACACCGTTTATTCTGTGTATCGGATTTTCTTAGGTTGTTGTATTCAAAACCTTTTTCATTAGGCATGTGAACCGCTTTGATAAAAGCTGCATCAATGATCGTATCATCTTCGATGGCTTCTCCATTGACTTTAATGTCATTGACTTGAAGCAAGTAGCCCAAAATACCATACACTTCACTGTTGGTTAACGACTTTGGCGAAGAGAGTGGCATCGCCGTTTGAATGTACCAAAACATTG
>DBTO01000093.1 GCA_002307095.1 Sulfurospirillum sp. UBA1314 | reverse complement strand
TACCGCTTGGCGACACCCCAAAATTATGTTAAATATTATGGTGCAAACGAGCCACCTAATACCTTTCGAGCGAAATTCTATCTTTACTTAGATTAATGCCAATTGAAAGTATTCAGTGATTGCTATATTTAAAACATGAGACGAATTTTTCTTGATTTTGCCTTTACATGTAAAGATTTTTGAGTCGTTCAATCTTTACATGTAACGCTTTGTGTTAATCAAGATTTTTCATGAGCAGTTTCGCTTCTTCTTGTGAGAGAAAACGCCACTTTCCGCTTTCGATGTCGAGTTTAAAACTGCCGATGCTCACTCGACTCAACTCTAAAACCTTTAAAGGCGTGCCAAATTTCGGGTCTTTCAACGCTCCAAAAAGCCTTCGGATATGCCGATTTTTCCCTTCGTCAATTTTAACCTTAAGTTTTGTTTTCGCACCACCTATGCCCACTTTTTCAACTTCAAGCGCTTTGAGCAAACCCTCTGGGCTTTGAACCCCTTTTAACGCCTCTGCGATATGTTCATCGCTCACGTGACCCCGCACCCAAATCTCATAGACCTTGATGCACTTTTGAGGGGTGGTCAAGGCGTGGTTTATTTTGCTGTTGGTCGTAAAGAGTAAAAGCCCCTTCGATTCTAGATCAAGCCGTCCGATGGGCATCCAACCGTCGCTAAAAGCCCACGCAGGCAAGAGATCATAAACGGTTTTGCGCCCAAGATCATCCGAACGCGTGACCAGATACCCTTTTGGTTTGTTGAGGGCAAACAGTTCTTTGGAATCGTTTGGTGTGCTATTCATTAGGTGGATTCCTTGGGGTTATCGATAATCTTTAACTGAACATTATATAAGTAATAGCCTGAAATCGCCATCTAAAGTTCTCGTTTTTCAAAATTGAAAGAGCTGAAATTTCAAACGTTAGATTTTGGGGTAACGTTACTCTAATTTTATTTGACTATAGTGGGAGAACTTGCTTTTAAATGGAGAGAAATATGTCCAATAAAATACCCTTATCGGTCCTAGATTTAATCCCCGTAGGAGAAGGCTTCACCATAGCGCAAGCCATAGAAAACAGTACCAAACTAGCCCAAGGGGTTGAAGCGTTTGGATATAGACGTTACTGGGTCGCAGAACATCATAATTTTAGTGGCATTGCGAGTGCCGCAACCTCAGTCGTATTGAGTTATATTGGCGCAAAAACCAAAACGATTCGGATAGGCTCTGGCGGCATTATGCTCCCCAACCATGCGCCACTCGTGATCGCTGAGCAATTTGGAACATTAGAGTCTTTGTATCCACATAGAATCGATTTGGGTTTAGGCAGAGCTCCGGGGACGGACAGACAAACCATGCTTGCCCTTAGACGCGACATCACCAATGACGGTTCAGATTTTCCTAGGATGCTTGAGCAGTTGCAATACTTTTTATCGGACCAAGCAGGCACAAAAGGCATCAAAGCCGTCCCAGGATACGGACTCGACATCCCCATCTGGTTGCTTGGGTCTAGTACATTTAGCGCACAATTAGCAGCAGAAAAGGGATTGCCTTTTGCATTTGCCTCCCACTTTGCACCGGATGACATGGAAGATGCCATAAGACTTTACCGTGCCAACTTTAAGCCCTCATCTTCGTTAAAAGAGCCTTGCATCATCATCTGCATCAATGTCGTCTGTGCCGAAACAACGGAGCAAGCCCACTACTTAGCGACAAGCGAACTTCAAAAGTTTCTGCATCTCCAACGTGGTGATAATAGCCCGTTATGCAAACCCACACACGATATGAGTCGTTTATGGGAAGCATGGGAAGAAAAAAGCATACGACATAAAACACGAGAGTCCATATGGGGAACGCCAGCCTTTGTGAAAGAAAAACTGGAAAGCCTTACTCTGCGAACAGGTGCCAACGAAGTGATGATAAGCTCTATGATCTATAATCCAGAGGAGAGGATAAGGTCGTATGAGTTGATTTCAAAAGTTTGGTTTGAGTGAAATAGTTGGAAGATAAATAATGGCAGGCTATATTTTTGGTACAATGATATTTAAAGTTTAGGAGATGTTGCGATGTATGAAAAAGAGCAAATTTTACAACAATTATCTGATTTAAAGATAGAACTTGCACAACATTATCACATCACATCACTCGCCCTTTTTGGCTCAATGGCACGGGATGAAGCCACCGAGAAAAGTGATATAGATATTCTTGTGGATTTTTCACAAATGCCTGATTTATTGACCTTTATCGAACTCGAAGAAAAACTCAAAAGTGCATTAGGTAAAAATGTTGACTTAGTTCCTATGCGAAAACTACGAGCAGAACTCTCGCAAAGCATTCTTAAAGAAGCGATTGCGGTATGAAACGCAATTATATTTTGTACCTTGATGACATCCTAAAAAGTATCCATAAAATTGAGACATTTACAGCTGGTTATGACTTTGAAAGTTTTAAAGCAGATGATAAAACGGTGAGTGCCTGTGTGCGTGAAATCGAGGTTATCGGCGAAGCCACCAAGCAAATCCCCAACGAAATAGCCTCAAACTATCTTCAAATTCCATGGTCACTTATGGCAAAAATGCGAGATAAGCTTATCCACTGGTACTTTGATATTGATGAAGAGATTGTGTGGAAAGTGATTACCGAACAGTTTCCGCTACTTAAAACCCAAATAGAAATGATGAAAAAAGAGCTGAGTAGGGACAAGAGTTAAAAGTTTAGTTCTCCCATACTTCTGTTTTAATGTTATCTTATGTTAAAAAGATAATATAATCATATTCTATTATCTCAAAATGGAAAACAAGTATGGAAAAATCAAAAGATTCTATTAATGAAGCACTTAGATCTAAATTATTGCATCTATTTGTGCCTGCCTTTATCGGTGCAGTTGCATTAGGAGTATCCATATATGCTGATTTTACTTACTCAACACAGACATATACTCAGCGTATTGGAAATTTAATTATTATAATTGGTGCATATATAAGTTATCGAGATGTAATAAAAGAGCGCTTTGAAGTAATTGATGGTGATTTAATAATGTATTATGACAATATATATAAAATCGTTTCCTTACTCTATATCATTGTAGGCACAGCTTTATCAGGATATGGTGATATATTGATATCAAAATTACAAATACACTGGAAGATTTAGTGGGCAATGGTTGAAAAAAAGATGTCTTTAACTTTCTTTACATGTAAAAGCATCAAAACCCCAACAACCGTGACTTTGGATTGCCTTTTTGTGTATTAACTCCCAACACCATGCTCTCGTAAACCGCTTCGGATTTGAGAGCGTATTCAACCCTATGTTGCTCACCTTTTTGGTCATATGTCATACACACTGGCACAGCGCGAATGCCAAAATGCTCACTTACTTTGGGCGCTTCATCAAGATTACATGTAAAAAAGTCCACTTCAAAAGTTCCCTTTTGCATGATGCGTTCTAGTCTTGCATGGGCGATTTTGCATTGACTGCATTGGGTGGTGTAGAAAAGAAGGAAAAAAGCACGCGGGGAAGGTTCTTGTAAGCGTTTAAAAACGGCGGCTTCATCTAAGGGTTGCATCATTTTAAGATATGCCCTACTCGTTTGAGGTAGTAAACGCTTGCATATGGTACGAAGAAATCTTTTACATGTAAAGCGTTGACGATAGTGTCAGATTCGCCTACGTAGACTTCGATGTTTACGCCTCGCTCTTTTAAAGTGCGTAAACGCTCATCATCCCATGTGTAGTGTAAAAGCTCACCCAGCTCTTCAAGAGTTCCTTTTTGAAAAAAAGGTTGTAGGTCAAACGTGGAAGGATACACACAATTTTGCATAAAATTTTGTGTATAAAGATCGCTATTTTTGGAAAAAGAGAGCGTTTGAAGTTTTTTAAATTTAGCGTCTTTGTCCCCAAAAAAGGCAGGTGAAAAGAGTTGGAGGGTGTCGATGCGCTCTTTACATGTAAAGGCGTATTCGTAAGCTTTAATGGCTCCGTAGCTAAACCCAGCGACGGTGAAATCGCTTTGGTTTAAGTACGGAGTGAAAAGCTCTTGCTCGTTTGCAAGGCAAAATCCACTAAAGAACTTCATCGATGATGGCTTTAAGGCGTACTTTGGAGATACTCTCAACACTGTAGAGTTCGTGCGATATTTTCTCTAAAACGCTGTTCATTCCTTCTAGAAAATGTTCAAGCTCTTTTTGGGCGTTTTCTAGGATGATCAAAACATCATTTTCATACGGTATGAGCTTTTCGCCCATGCCATAGACTTCGACCATCTCTTTGGCAATGGTGGTCGCTCGCTCTAAATCTTCGGTGGCGTTGGTAAATTTTTCATTGTAAGCGATTTTGGTGGCGACCATGCCTGCAAGGTAAACCTTGATCTTTGAGAGCATTTGCGTTTTTGACTCGATCTCACGGTCGATGTCTTTGAGGCGGTCATTGACGATGGTGATTTTGTCAAAGTCTATCTCAAACCAGTACGCGCACAGCGCTTTTGCGGCTTGGTAGAGCGCTTGGATTTTCTTCTCTTCGTCGGAAAAACTGAGCACTTTTTTCTTACCCATTATGACTTTTTGGCGCACGGCTACAAAGTCGCCCAGCTCTAGGATGGTTGAGCCTCTGCGAAGCGCGTTAATCGCAGCTTCGTTGACAAAGGTTGCCAGCGCTGCGCCACTAAAGCCGACGCTCATATTGGCGAGGGATTCTAAGTCCACTTCGGTGGGTTTGTTACGCATGTAGGCTTTTAAGATCTCTAAACGATCGTTTTTATCGGGCAATGAGATGAAGATGCGCCTGTCAAACCTGCCTGAGCGAAGCAGTGCCTCGTCGATGATGTCGATTTTATTGGTCGCGGCGATGACGATGACGCCACTGCTGTCTTCAAAGCCGTCCATCTCGGTGAGCAGTTGGTTGAGCGTTGATTCGCGCTCATCGTTGCGCATGCCACCACGCGCACGCCCAACAGCGTCAATTTCGTCGATAAAGATGATGGAAGGGGCATTGGCTTTGGCTTGGGAGAAAAGCTCTTTAACCCGCTTCGCACCCATGCCCACGTAAATCTGTACAAAGGTCGCGCCACTTTGGTAGAAGAATGGCACACTCGCCTCGCCTGCGACGGCTTTGGCGATCATCGTCTTACCCACGCCTGGAGGACCTACTAAAAGCACACCTTTGGGAAGCGTGATGCCATAGCGTTTGTAACGTGCAGGATTTTTAAGAAAATCGACGATCTCTTCAAGCTCTTCTTTGACATCTTGGATGCCTGCCACGTCTTTGAAGCTCACGTTGGCTCTTACAGGTCTGATGATGCTGCTCATAAACGGATCATAATTGGCGTAGGCTTTTTGGTTGGTCTCTTGCTCTTTTTTAACATCTTCGGCGCGTTTTTTGCGTGCATAAAAAACAAGTGCAAACAGCAGACTTCCAAGCATGCCTAAAATGATTAGATCTTCAAAAAATGGATTGGAGCGTTGCACTTCAATGGGCACTTTTTTAAGCAGTGCGCCAATGTCGATGCCGTCTTTGATGATGACAAACTGATCGTTGATGCCATAAAGAAACACTTCGTTCTCTTCGACTTTGGCTTTTTTGATGCTTCCGCTGTCTAAAAGGGCGTGGTACGTCGGCAGATCAATGATCTTTGGCGTAATGCGTAAATACCCAAAAGCGAGCAGTACTGCAAAAATGCTGAGTGCCATTAAAGAGAGCATCAGTTTTTGGGACTTAAAAGTGCGCATAGTTTGCCTCCTGTTGAATCTCGTACGTTTCGAGAGTAACCCACTCTTTGAGCAGATCGCGATTGCTTTGGATGATGACTTTGTTGAAAAACTGGTCGTAGCCGATGAAGTGGTCATCTTTGTGCTCTTCGACCAAGACATTTAAAGGTATTTCACTCTTTTTTTGCCTAAAAGTAATGTTTTTCGACTCTACAAGCGTTTCGATGCTCTTGTGTCGCTCTTTGGCGACATCGCCTTTGACCTCAGGTTTCATCGTACTAGAGGGCGTTCCATCGCGTTTGGAGTAGGTAAATGCGTGCAGATGTGTGAGGGGAAATTGCTCTAACATGGTGTAGGCTTCGCTCCAAATCTCGTCACTCTCGCCCGGATGCCCGGTGATAAAATCGGTTCCTAGCGCAAATCCTCGCTCGCTCAGTTCTTGAAAAAGCTCTAAATCACGTTTGACGTTATTGCGTCTTCGCATGAGTTCTAGCATACGCTCCGAGGTGTGTTGAAGCGCTACATGTAAATGGCGCTCAAGCCACGGTTCACTCAAAATTTCGCGAAAACTCTCATCGATCTGCACAGGCTCGATGCTTCCAAGACGAATACGACGAACGCCTCGAATGGCGCCTAAGCGTTGCACGAGTTTTCCAAGGGAACTGCCTTTGTCTTTGCCGTAACTGCCGATGTTCGTACCTGTCAGCACAAACTCACCGTAGCCATTAAGCGCTAGTTTTTGCACTTGCTCGATGATCTTGTTCTCATCTTGACTACGCGCATTGCCTCTGACGTAAGGGATGATGCAGTACGAACATCTAAAATTGCACCCCTCTTGAATCTTGATAAACGCTTTGGTTTTGCCTGTGTATTCGTGCACAATGGTTTCGTCCAAAGAGGTGAGATCGCCGATCTCATAAAACGGAGTTGCTTGTTTTAAAAGGGTGTTGATTTGCGCTTTTTCAGAGTGTCCCATGACGCCAAACACCTTGTTTTGGCTAAAAAGGCTCTCCCCTTTGCTGATGGCGCCACAGCCTGCGAGGATGACTTTTTTGCCCTCTTTGGTGGCGTGGTTGATGTAACTACGTACTCCTGTGTCCGCTCCATTGGTAACGGTGCAGGAGTTGACGACGATGATCTGCGCTTCGTTTTCAACTTCGGTCACTTCAAAATCGCTTAGATTTGCCATCATCACCTGCGTATCGTAGATGTTGGTACGACACCCGAAGGTTTTAAAAAAGACTTTTTTCATCAGGACTCTTTAGTTCATCAGGTGGAAAGGATGGGCGTTGTTGCTGAGCAATATTGATATTTTGCGTTTGGTATGCGATGCTGATGTCATCTTCTTTCATAAATGCATCGATGATTTCACAACCGATGGTTCCACGAAGTGAAAGTGCTGCATACGAATTGGTCATATACCAACAGTTGATACAAAAGCCTTGTGGCTCGACAAAGGAGAAGATGCGAGGTTCGACATTGGTGTTTTTGAGGCTGTATTGATTGCGCAACAAATTAAGCTGTTTACGTGCAATGTCGGTGTAGCCTTTGGCGTATTTTTTCGTAATCTCGCGCGCTAAATGCACCGCTTTTTTGTGATTAGAGTCAAAGGTAATGTAGATGTTAATGCCATCCCAAACCGTACGCATCGTGCCGTGGGTGTAGTTGGAAATGACGGAAGAAAATATAAGGTTATTGGGAACAAAGAAAACCCTTCCCGAGCGTGTATTTTCCATATAGGATGTGAGCGTAATGTCTTCAAGCAAAGTCATGCGAAGCAGCGAAATATCGATGATGTCGCCAACATACGAGAGTCCATCTTTTTTGACTTTGATGCGATCTCCCACGTGGAAACTGCCACCAAAAATGATGACCATCCAGCCTAAAATGCTCATAAACCAGTCTTTCATCGCAATCGCGATACCTGCAGACGCAAATCCTAAAACGGTGACAAGGTAGGAGACATTTTCGATGTATGAAAAGAGCAAAATAAGCAAAATGAGCGTGACGTTGGCAAAATTGATAATTTTATTGGCGGTGTAAAAACGCTCATTGTCTTTGATGTAACGTTTGGCAAAAAACTTGAGTAAAAGAGTGAAAATAATGACAACAACGATAAAAATACCGATGTTAAATGCCCGTTTCATCTGCAATGTAATGTCTTGGGTAATACGAATACTTGCTTCATCCACTTTCTTTACATGTAAAGAGTAACTTGTACTTGCAATCTCTTGTGCGGCAATAAACGCGTTAAGCTCTTTTTGCGCTTCATAGACCATGTCTTCGTTGGTGATGATCGGTTCAATCTGATTTATCTCTTCCAATAAAGAGAGCTTTTCTTTGAGTTTCCCCACCAAAAAGTCCAAACGATCAAGGCGAGAACGGTAGTCAGTGCTGTCTTGTTTGATTTTTTTAATGTACGAAAGTGCAGAAATAATCGCAAAAGGGTTGGTAATCCTAGGATAACTCTCCAACTCCACAGACTCAACCATCTTGCTAAACGGTGAGTTTTTAAACTCCTGCAACAATTCGATCTGCTTCTCAAGAGACTCTTGCTTACTCACCAAGCGTTCACGTTTTTCAACAGAGACTTTGTCTTTCGCATTTTTGATTTTTTTGACTTCAGCATCAACGGTGGAGAGCTCTTCGATGAGCTTTTGGTAACTGAGATAGTTGCCATAACGCTTAAACCAAAGATTGTCTTGGATGGCTTCATCAATCGCGGTGATTTTTTGACGAAGGGCATCGGTTTTGATGCCCTCTTCAAGCTTAGATGTTGTGTTAGTTTCGGCTAAAAGAAGGTTACATGTAAGAAAAATAAGCCACAGAAGTTTTTTAGGCATGAAACGCTCCTAACGCTTCAAATACAAGTGCTTTTGGAATGCTATGGCGCATCTCATTGCCACCAATTCCTTTGGCTAAGATAAACGTAATAGTGTCATTGGCACTTTTTTTATCCAAGAAAAAAGCATCGTAAAATGTCTCTAAATGGTTGATGGCATAGTGTGTTGGCAGTTCGTAATGCTCTAAGAGTTTTCGGACGCGTCCTGCCTCAATGGCAGTCAAAAGTCCTAAAGTATAAGCGAGTGCATTTGCCATCACAATGCCGATGGCTACAGCTTCTCCGTGTAAATACGTTGTATAATGGGTTTGGTTTTCGATGACATGGGCAAAGGTGTGTCCATAGTTTAACACTGCGCGTATGCCCTGTTCTGTCTCATCTTGTGAAACGACATCGGCTTTAATGGAGATGCTTTTGTGAATCGCCATTTTAAGATTGGCTTCCTCGTGCAGATCGTGCGTTTCCAACCACTCAAAAAAGGCTTTATCAAAGGTCACTGCCATCTTGATGATCTCCGCCACACCTGCTGCAAATTCACGTTTAGGCAAAGTTTTTAAAAACGTGCTATCGCAATACACAGCACGTGGTTGCCAAAACGAGCCAATAAGGTTTTTGCCATAGTCATTGTTGATGCCCGTTTTACCGCCCACGCTCGCGTCCACTTGGGCTAAAAGTGTGGTAGGAATCTGGATAAAATCAATCCCTCTTTGATAAATTGAAGCGGCAAAACCTGTCATATCGCCGATGACACCACCGCCAAAAGCGATCAAAATGGATTTACGATCCAATCGGTGTTCAAAACAAGCGTTTAAAATGAGGTTTAAGCTCTCAAAATTTTTATACATCTCACCATCAGGAAGAATGAGCGTATGAACCTCTTTTGCTTCAATGCGTGTTTGGAGGGATGCGAGATGAAGTGCTGCCACAGTGGTATTGGTGACGATCATCACTTTGGTCTCAAAGACGAGTTTTTCTAAGGTATCAATGATGACACTGTAATCTTTTGAAGTGGTTTTGTTTAAGACAACATTGACGTGCATGTTCTTTCCGTTTTTTATTTCTATAGTACTCAAAAAGCACTTAATTATGCATTGACTGGGATGAATAACTGGTAATTATCGGCAAGTTTAAAGTGTAATTTTTCCATATCGGTCGAGAAAATCGAGAGAAAATTGGCTTCTAGAATTTTGGGACTGAAGGGCAAAAACTGCAAAATATTGTCTTTGTGGCGCAGTTTGACTAGTGGGTTTTTGTCGCTTTGGATAACATCGACTTCGCGTCCAAAGATTTTGGAAAGGTTGTCAAAATGCTCAATCAGGCTATTTTTTTCACTCTCATGGTCAGGATTGTACGAGTAGAGTTTTAGATCGAGTGAGAGTTGGGTTGCCACGTCAAAAATGACGGAAGATTCTTGCTCGATTTCATGCGCGTCATTGCTTAATACAACGCCTTGGTTGAGGCTTGCAAAGCCTTGTTTTCCCATTTTGAAGATAGGCAGTTTGGTTTTATACAGGGTGCGTTTATTGTGTTGAAAAAAGCGGTTCATCACAACAATAAGCCCTATATCCATATTGTCTGTATCGTCCCTGAGCGCTTTGCGAGGATTGGTTTCAAAGTAGTCGATGATCACGTTAATATGGTGATTGCTATAGCTTTTAACCTTATCGAGCGCTTTGGAATAGGTCGGGTTGATAATCTTTACATGTAACTTGTTGCTGTTCAATTTTGAGTGCAGTAGCAATGCGTCATTCAAAAGCACATCAATCTCTTTGTCATTCATGCGCAACATGTCGATCAAACAATAGATGCTACTACCAAAAGGAGATGGAAACTGCCCAAGTTCGCGCTTAATGCTTTTAAAGACACTCTGCAACACCTTAGGATCACCCACCAACAGCAAAAGGTCGTTGGGTAAAAGCATCAGCGCAGGACGAGGCAGAATGAGCGTGTTGGAGCGGTACACGGCTGCGATTTTCCATTTGCTCTGCTCGATGGACGCAAGGTGGCGGTAGGCGTAGGAGCTTCCAACAGGGACTGAAACTTCCATAATTTCACCGATACCCAGACCGATGTTTTGCGCGACAATGGGTGTGTTTGGAAGGTGATCGGTAAAGCGGGAAGCGAGGATTTCGCGCGAGTTGAGCATCAAAAGACGTTTATCTTCGATCTTCAAATCCCACCTGTCCATGATGACCACGCGCACTTTGCTGTCAACGCGTCTGATGTTCGTGTAGGTCGCTTTGACGTCCAGTTCATTGGACATCATAATCATTACTTGAAAGAACTGTTCATTAAGGACGATAGCGAGCTTTTCGTGACTTGTTGGGTCAAATTCAAAAAATTTAAAATTTTCAGGGCGCTTTTTGGGTAAAGTCTCTTCTTTGTAGGTTACGATGGTGTAGCTATTTTCCCCTGCTTCGGTTTCCATAACCTTTTCTAAAAATTGTTTTGCTAGAATGCCATCAGCGATGATTAAAATTTTTTTCATTGTAAGCGACTCCCTAAAATATGAGAGGATATTGTAACTAAAATGGAATTTCAGATAGATAAAACCGATGGAAATGCTCGTGCGTGTACGATAAAAACGGCACACAGCACCATCCAAACCCCTGTATTTATGCCCGTTGGAACGGTGGGCAGTGTGAAAAGCTTAGACGCTGTGGATATGAGCGAAATGCTTGGAGCGAAGATCATCTTAGGCAATACGTACCATCTTTATTTGCGCCCGAACGACGAAGTGATCAAACATTTTGGTGGACTTCACGGCTTTACCAAATTTCCGAACAGTTTTTTAACCGATAGCGGTGGCTTTCAAGCCTTTAGCCTCAGTGACATCTCCAAAGCCGATGTCAATGGCATTATGTTTAAAAGCCACATCGATGGCTCATCGCACTACTTTACGCCCGAGAAGGTGCTCGATATTCAGTACAATTTTAACTCTGACATTATGATGATCTTGGATGATTTAGTGGCGCTTCCTGCCACCAAAGAGCGTGTCGCTCTTTCCATCAAACGTACAACCGATTGGGCACAGCGAGCCATTACGTATCATCAGCAAAAGCAGTCTGAGGGGATTGGTCTGCATCAAAATATCTTTGCGATCATTCAAGGGGGAACCGATAAAGAGTTCCGACGTATCAGTGCGAATGAACTCTGTGCCCTACCTTTTGATGGTTTTGCCATTGGCGGTCTAAGTGTCGGAGAAAGCAATAAAGAGATGTATGAAATTGTTGAATTTGTCACGCCTTTGATGCCAACCGACAAGCCACGTTATTTGATGGGTGTGGGAACACCTGAGGATTTGGTGGAAAACGTAGAACGCGGTGTCGATATGTTTGACTGTGTGATGCCAACCAGAAACGCTCGCAATGGCTCACTCTTTACCTCATTTGGCAAAGTTAGCATCAAAAATGCGAAGTTTCAACGAGATGAAAGCCCGATTGATCCAGAGTGTGACTGCTTTACATGTAAACATTACTCACGTGGGTATCTGCACCATCTTTTTCGCGCCAAAGAGCTGACTTACTTTAGACTCGCTTCGATTCACAACTTGCATTACTACCTAAACTTGATGAAACAGATGCGTCAAGCGATTTTAGAGGGTCGTTTTGCCTCTTTTAAAGCGGAATTTTACGCGAAACGAGCCAAATAAAATGCGCTACAGGGTGGATGTGAAAGAGAATTTTGATCTCAGTCTTCTTTTTTGGTTGGATCGATTCATTAAGTCCAAACTGACCTCTCTTTCCAACCGCCACGTCGAAGAAAATGCCAAGCTCTCCGCCATCATCGGCTCTCTTAATCATGGAAGCAAAAGCATGGATGATCTTAAACATCTTGCCAAAGTTGCTCGGAACATTGGGCTGATTGGGATCAACCTTTTTATCAATCCCTTGGAGAAGTTCTACCATTACCTCACGCCTATGAAACTGACCTCGTTAAAAGAGATCGATGAGGAGCTGATCAGTGAGTTTTTAGCCTCTCAAACAGGTTCACTCTCCGATGCGACGAAAAAGAACTATCGTATTGCCCTGTTGGGGCTTTTTAAATTCATCGACAAACAAAATGAAGAGGAGAGTGGCAGCTCCTACCAGTTTCGCATCGAGCTTAAAAACTGGGGAGGGCTTGGCGGACGCAAAGGCGAGAAATTGCCTGCGCACATGTTCAAAGAGGAGCTCTCACGATTTTTTAAAGCCATCGAAGAGACCGAATTTAAGCCGTATGCTCAAGCCAAAAACAGGCTTTTGATCAAACTGATTCTTTATACGGGCATGCGTGTGAGTGAAGCATTGGGGATGCGGCTGAAAGATATGGTCAAAGATGGAGAGTATTACGTCTTTCAAATCCGTGGAAAAGGCAATAAACCCAGAACCGCGATGATCAAGTGTGAGCACATCGTGCATGATTTGGAAGAGTGGATGGGGTATCGAAGCAGTGAGAGTATGCTTCTGTTTCAAAGTCGTACAGGAAAGCCTTTGACGCAAGCGTATGTGAGTTACATCATGGACAAGATACTGCTTCATGCAGGCATTCGCAAAGAAAAAAATGGTGCGCACATGCTTCGTCACACCTTTNCAACCCTGCTCTACCAAAAAAATCATGATCTGATTTTGGTGCAAGAAGCCCTTGGACATGCGGATCTCAATACATCACGTATTTATACCCATTTTGACAAAGAACGTCTTAAAATTGCAGCAGACACAATGGATGGTATGGAATGAAAAATCTTTTTGAAAAAGTCGACAGTTTTCACTTATCGGATATTAAAAATCCGACGCATCCTTCTATTTTTATTGAAGAATCGACGTATGACATCCTGATTTTAGTGCTTCCCTACAAAGATGAGAGTCTAAAAATGGAGTCGTATGCGTTTGTGTTTGACCATACGTCTTATTACTATTTCGATAGAAACAAGGGCGAATTTAGTGATTTTGATACGATGCAACGCGTGTATGAATTTTTAAATGAAAAAACCAATGCGGTGATGAAGTTGGTCGCTTCAATGCACGAGAGTATAGACTTGATGGAAGAGGCATTGTACGAGAATGCCCATTTTTCAAACTTTATGCACTACTGGCTTTCCAACAAAAAAGATTTGAGTCGCATTCAACGCGTGCTCACGTTGGGCGATGAGGTGTTGAGTCAGTTTATTGGAACCTACCTCAAAGAAGAGGATTTTTTAGCGATTCATTTTCAAGATATTCACGAACACATCGGGCGAACCAATCGCTCAGCCCTTCTTGCGACCGATAAGCTGAATAACTTGTACAACTTTTACACGAGTCGCAGCAATGAAAAGATGAACCGTACGATCTACCTTTTGACGATTCTCTCAGGCATCTTTTTGCCCCTACATTTTGTGGCGGGTTATTTTGGTATGAACAGTCAAGGACTGCCATTTAGTGACATTGCAAATGGTACGAGTTTAGTCACGCTGATTATGGTCAGTTGTGCTGTGGTAATGACGGGATTGATTCTATTTTTGAAAAAGAGACTCTAAGTGGGTCTTTTCAGCACGCGTCTTTGAGGTGTTTTTTAGGGTAATCAAAAAAGAGGATATGCCCACTCTCTTCCGTGATCTCTTTAAAGCTTTCAACATCAAAGCTGATGCAGACGATGGCACAGGTAGGAATATTGCTTAAAATGGCGCCACTGAGACGTTCTCCCACTTCGGTGATGGTAGGATTGTGTGCAATGATGAAAATGGAATCATGTTTATTATCGGTTTCTTGAATCAATTCAAGATACTTCTCGTACGAGCTTTCATAAAGGGAATCCACACTTTTGATTTTTTTCTTATCGTAATCAATTTCACGTGCGAGCTCTTTCGCCGTTCGCTCAGCCCTTTTTGCAGGACTTGCATAGATGAGATCTGGCATGACATTGAACATCTTTAAACGTCTTCCCATAAAGACAACATCACGCTTACCCCTGCTATTAAGAGGTCTTTCAAAATCATCTAAGACGGTATCTTTCCAGCTTGATTTGGCATGTCTGATTAAATAAATTTTTTTCATTGTTATCCTTTTACCCATAAAACGTTACATTATATTAAAATCGTATGAGATTAATATAAAAAATTCTGTGTGACCCATTGAAAAACGAGTCTTCGTGTCACCGTAAAAAAAGGAAGCTCTGTGCGCAAAAAAACTTCGAGTTTTTTTAAAGAGTAGTCATCAAGTCCCATCGTTTTGCCAATGTGGCTCATCATAATCTGCATCTGTTGTGAAGAGTGCGCATCAAAAGGTTCATTGCCCTCTTCTTCAAAATAGCGCGTTTCATTATAGTCTTTTTGCTCTTTAGTGTATTCTAATTGTAAAAAATCTTCGTTTACATGTAAACTCAAACAGACTCCCTTTTAGCAATAAAAAATGTCAAAACAAACGAAATCATCGCAATGGCAGCTCCTGTAAAAAAGACCGCACTGTGCGAATAAATCCAAACAATACCCAACGTAAAAGGTAAAAACACTGCTGCGATATGGTTAATCGTGGAGCTCACGCCTGATGTTATCGCAATGTCTTTTGGATCGGCTATTTTTTGAAAATAGGTTTTCAAGGCGATAGCAACCGTGTAAAAAAGATTGTCAAGGATATAAAGTGAAACCGCCATGATTTGTGATTGTACCAAACCATACAGGATAAAAATGAGAACAATGCTCAGATATTCGATGCGTAAGGAGAGTTTTTCACCAAAACGCTCAATCAATTTTCCTGCATAGGGCGCTAAGATCATGTTTAAAATGGTATTGGTGATGAGCAAAAGCACCATATTTTCAACATTAAAATGAAATTTTTCAACGAGTAAAAATCCTGCAAAAACAACGACAATTTGGCGACGTGCCCCTGCTAAAAAGGTGAGCACGTAAAAAAGCCAATATTTTTTGCGCACAAACAGCTTGGTCTCTTGAATCACATCGTCTTTGAAGTGCTCGAAGCCTAGCCATGCCACAAGGGCTAAAAACATCGTAATGCCACCGCTGAGGACGTAAATACCGATATAGCCAACATCTAAAAATTTCATCAGCACGTAAAGTGCGGCTAAGGTTCCAAGCCCCACAAAGGAGCGAATTGCTGAGAGTTTACCCAAAAAGGAAGGCGCATTTTTTTGATCAATCCACTGCAATGAGAGTGAGTTATTGAGCGTTTCTAAGTAATGAAATCCAAAAGACATAATCAGCGTTGTGATGTAGAGCCCGAGCGTTGTAGGAAAAAATCCCGTCAAAAATGTGCCAAGTCCTAAGAGAAACAGCGAAAGATATGCCGCATTTTGCTGACGAAAAATAAGCAGGACAAATACGATGCTAAAGGCTAAAAGACCAGGAACCTCACGTATACTTTGGAGCAAACCGATCTTTTCACCATCAAATTGTGCGGATTCAATGGCAAAGTTATTGAGAAGCGAATTCCATGCGGTAAAGGCGATGGGAACGGCGGCTGCAAAAAGATAAAGAAGTTGTTCGCGCGTGGCGAAAAAAGATTTAATGTTCATAATTGAGCCTGTATCCGATGCCACCTTGATTTTCAATAGTATCTTCTGGAAGTTTCTTACGAAGACGCTTTACTAAAGCTCGAATGTTCTCTGTCGTGGTAAGCTCTCCACCCCAGACATACTGTTCTATGCGTTCAAACGAGATGTTTTTATTGAGATTTTTGGTAAAAAGATTGAGCAGAAGGATCTCTTTTTTAGCCAGCTTAATCTCTTCGCCATTGCCGTCGATTAACTGTTCGTGCTCCATAGAATAGCTAAAGCCATTGGACAAGGTGACACAGCAGATTTTAGGTTTGCAAAGCCTTTCGATCTTGGTCTCTAATTCGTACATGTAAAACGGTTTTTTGAGGTATTCATCGCACCCTTTGCTGTATGCCTCTTGAATGGTGTCTAGTTCAACATTGGCACTGATAATAATAGAAGGCGTGGCATTATCCATCGTGCGAATCTCTTTGAGAAGGCTGAGCCCATCCATACCTGGAACGTTGATATCTAGGATAAAACAGTCGTATCCATTGTCGATGGATTCAAGAGCTTTTTTGCCATCGCTGAAAAGATCCACATGGTATTTTTTCTGTTCTAGCGCTTCGACAATGAGATTGGCTAAACGTTCATTGTCCTCTAAGACCAATATTTTCATGCAGTTCCTTTAGCTTTTTGAATGGTAATACAAATTTGTGCACCGTCGTTTTTCTCTTTGGCGATGATTTTACCGCCCATTTTATCTTCAATAATTAAACGAGCCATATAAAGTCCAAATCCATCACCATTGGCTTTGGTGCTCATAAACGGATCAAAAATGGATTCGAGCTTACTTTTTTCAATGCCACATCCATCATCGCTGATAGAGAGATAGATGTTCTCTTCATTGCCTTCTATTTCAATTTCAATGACACCTTCTGTACTCTGTTTCTCTCTTTTCTTTACAATACTATCTTTTGCATTATTAATGATGTTTAAAACGCACTGTTTAAATTCATTTGGGTACCCAAAAGCTAAGAGTGGTTCTGGATTTCTTTGAATAATATTGATGGTAATGTAATTGTATTTAACATTATGGTTGACAACGGTTAAAAGCGTATCGATTGCTTCTCTGACATCAAAGGCAGTTTGCATCGACGAAGGTTTGATGAATTGCCTAAAATCATCGATGGTATTGGACATATATTTGACTTGGGTCATAATGTCATCGACAAATTTTTGCGTATCTTCTTCGTCCAACACTTTTTTACGTCGCTTATAGATGAGTTCTTGTGCAATCGCGGAGATCTCAACCAACGGTGTTTTCCACTGATGCGCAATGCTCGCAATCATCTCACCTACTTCGGACTGTTTTGAGCGTTGAATGACAAACTGCTCGTGACGTTTATGTTCGGTATCGATGCGCTTTTTCTCGGTGATATCGGTAAGAATGGTGACAACACCTGTCTCTTGGTTGTTCTCGTCGGTGTAATAGGTTCTACGAACTGAGAAAACAATCTTGTCTTTAAAAGGTATTTGCATCTCGATTTCAGCGCTGTTAGGGCAATCGAGCGGTACTTCTTGAATCCTATCGCAGATAGTTGGCATCACGTCGCGCACGTGCTTTCCTATAATATCGATCTTTTCGCGTTCTAAAATGTGGCATAAAAGATCATTGCACCCTAAAATAATACCATCGTTGGCTTTCCAAAAAATGGCACTTTGGATATTGTTCAAAAGGACATAGTCCAGTTTATTTTGGCGTAAAAGCTCTTTTTCCAGTGAAATACGTTTAATGATGTTTAACACCAAAATCGTCGTGAGCAAAAGAAGCAGTGGCATCAAGGCAAACGCATTCTCTACAAATTTACGGTGTTTCTCATAAAAACTCTCCACACCATTGAGTACTTCAGAGGGGTTGGGAATGTCACTGAGCGTTATTCCAAATTTACGTAAGATATTATTATCAAAAAAGTAGTTACCTTTGGGTATTTCAACAGGCAGTGAGCTCATTTTCTTACCATTGATAAGCTCAAATGCTTTTTTAGCCGCCATGGCTCCTTGCTCATAAGGGTTGACCATAAATCCACCAATAACCCCTTCGCCCACATGAATGTGATTGAGGGCAAAGACAGGATACGGCGAGCGATGAAAAAATGCCTTTAGCTTATAATAAGGAACGTATTTATTGTTTATATCGCGATAAAAACTGGTAAACAAAATGGCGCTGTGTTTGGGTAGCTTTTCAATTTTATCATCAATTGTGTCAAAATCAATCTGATTGTCAAAGACCACACGGAATTTATCTTGGAAATTATTGGACTCATCAATAATCTGATCTTTGATCACCAAAGAAGAGTACGCATCATCGCTTATGATGTATACCATTTTAATGGCAGGAAAGAGTTGATAGATCAATTCAAGGTTTTTACGGATATCTTTATACTCCACAACACCCGTGAAATACGGCTTCATATTTTCATTGATATCTTTAGGATTAAAGTTTTCAACGCCACAAAAGATGACGGGCGTGTTGGGAAAAAGCTCATCATGATATTTGAGTGCAAATTCATAGGCATAGTTATCGGCTACAATAATCGCTTTGTAGTGTCGATTCCGAAATTTCTTTTTGTAAAGATCGAGCAGCTCTTCGAAATAGTGCTCAGATTCTATTTTTTTACTATCCATATACTCTGTTGTGAGTTCATACTGAGGATGTTTTTGCATAACGTCTTCAACGCCACGTGAAATTCCATCACTCCATTTGAGTCCTTTATTGTAGGAGTGAAGTAGCAAAATTTCATTTGAAAATAAAAAAGAGCTGTAAATAAATAAAATAATTATTATTTTTAAGTTTAACATTGGTTTCCAGACTTATTTTTTCGTTATATTAGCAAAAAGGTCTCATTTATATCCTAAATTGGAGAATATAATGCTTTTCTGAAAATTATATTTTAGCTCTAAGTTAAAGTTAAAATATAAAAAAATTATCTTATAAGGGGTTTTCATGTCAAGCATGTTTTGGATACAGTTGCTTGTAGTCTTAGTCATCTTGTTCTTCGCTGCAAGAAAAAGTGGTATAGCACTCGGTCTTATTGGTGGTATTGGCGTTGTTATCTTTGTTTTTGGATTTCAATTAGCACCAGGACATCCACCCATTGATGTTATGCTCGTTATGCTTTCTGTTGTCTGTGCAGGTTCAGCGCTTCAAGCGTCTGGCGGACTTGATGTTATGTTGCAACAAGCTGAGAAAGTGTTGAGAAAACATCCTCGTTATGTTACCGTTTTAGCACCTGTAACAACCATTATTTTGACATTCCTTTGTGGTACAGGTCACGTTGTTTATACACTTCTTCCTATTATTTATGATATCTCTATCAAAACAGGTAATAGACCAGAACGTGCAATGGCAGCAAGTACCATTGCCGCACAAATGGGTATTATGATCTCCCCAGCTTCTGTTGCCGTTGTTTCAATGATCGCACTGATGAAAGGTCATCCATTGGTTAATGGTCAAGATCTTGGTCTGATCCAACTTCTTCAAATTACAATGCCTTCAGCACTGATTGGTGTTTTAGTGGTTGGTTTTGTCAGTATGTTTAGAGGTAAAGATTTGGATAAAGATCCAGATTTCCAAGAGCTTATTAAAGATCCTGAAGCGAAAAAATACGTTTACGGTTCAACGGCTACTCTTATCGGTAAAGAATTTTCACGTAAACAATACCTTTCAGTATGGTTATTCCTTGGTACAATTGCCCTTATCGCGGTTCTTGGTATGTTCCCTTCATTGGTTCCAACCTTCACCATTAAAGGTAAATTAACACCACTTTCCATGGTTGATGCTATCCAAATGTTTATGCTATCTGCTGCGGCTGTTATTTATCTTGTTGCAGATCTTAAAACAAAAACAATGGTTGAGAGTGACGTTTTCAAAGCAGGTATGACGGCAGTTATCGCTGTTTTTGGTATCGCTTGGATGACACACACAATGTTTGGTGCGCACACAGCAGATATTAAAGCAAGCATGGGTGATCTTGTTAAAATTTATCCATGGGCGTATGCGGTTGTTTTGATTCTTATCTCTAAATTGATCAACTCTCAAGCGGCTGCGGTTTCAGCTATGGTTCCTATCGCTCTTGCAGTTGGAGTAGAACCAGGTATGATCGCTGCGTTTGCTGCGGCAGCTTACGGTTACTGGATTCTTCCAACATACCCAAGCGACATCGCTGCGCTTTCATTCGATCGTTCAGGTACGACTAAAATTGGTAAATTCGTTATCAATCACAGCTTTATCTTACCAGGTTTTGTGGGTGTAACTACTGCATGTTGTTGTGGTTTCTTGTTTGCAAAACTTTACGGCTTGATCTAATACAACCCCTTTTCTGCCCCAAAATTTCGGGGCAGAAGCTTTTGGAGATCTTTACATGTAAAGATCTCCAGAGGTGCCCTCCTTTTAATGTAAACTTAATAAAGCACCTCTACCCCATCATTTTGGGTTAGAAGATGATAAAATTGATTTTTGGTACTTTTTGAAAGTGCTTAAAATCAGTTTTAACCAAAAACCAACTTTTTCGGAGAGGTAAAATGAGAGAAATCAAGTACGAAGAGATCGTTAAAAGTGTAAAGGATATGA
>DBTO01000056.1:1689-13695 GCA_002307095.1 Sulfurospirillum sp. UBA1314 | reverse complement strand
ATTTTTTCACATTAAATCCTTATAATACGTATTAAAATTAGAAACTAAGAGATGCGTTGACCATAAAGCCTTTAAACTCTGCATCACCGTTTTTATAAATAGAGAATTTCTCACGTTCTTGGTCAATATACTCAAGCTTTGCAACAGCATTTTTAGAGAGGAACCAACCAACTGTTGCTTGATATTGCGTTAACTCTGCATCGCCAAAGTCATTGAATGCGTCTGCATATTTGACAACGGCATTTTCATAACGACCTGCTACCCAGAATTTATCATTGTAGAAACGTTGGACAACATCAAATGCATAGTGATTCATTTTCATATCTTTTTGATAGACATCTTTGCCATCGGCTCTTTCATAAAATGCGTAGAATTCTGTATCTTTATATTTGATAAAAAGATTTGTTTTAGAAGCAAGGATATCATTTGCGTATGATGTAGTATATGTGCCATCTGGTTTTTTAACATAGCCAGTCATTGCATTCCAACCTGTAGAAATAGAATCAGCTGCCGCTGTGCCAAGAACTTGAGTAGCTACAGGACCTGCTTTGTCACTTGAATAGAGGTCATTTCTTGAAACACCATCAACAAAATAGAGAGACTCTGTGATTCTGAATCTTAAATCATCGTTAATTTGTTGATCAAAACCAAATTTAGTATAAAGCGCATAACGATTGCTATCTGCTGTTGCATTTGTAGTGCTATAGCTTGTTTCTGTGACATCTTGTGGATTTGCTTGACCATTGGTAATACCGACCATTGCAAACGAGCTAATAGAAGGGATGCGGTAAAGAACTTCTAGATGTGTACCTTGTAAGTAACCTTCAACAGCTAAATTGTTGATAAATGGATTTCTCATAACATTGGCATTATCTGTTCTTCTGTACTGGTCGTCACCGTAGTTAATATCGTTAACACCAATTTTAATGGTTGTATTTCTCATGATATCAGAGAGAAAGCCAGGGGCGATAAAATCAAGATTGTCGATAGTTGCATATCCACCTTTGACATAAGTGTCATTGTGATGATGTGAAGCAAGCATCGTTTGTAATTTTACATTGAAACCACTCATAATTTTGCCATATATATCAAGATTGGCTGTTGGTAAAATAAGACCGGATTCAATAGCCGTAGGTGCAGTGTAAGTCGTACCGTTGGCAGTTATGCCTTTGTAATCTTGGCTTAGTCCTTGATAATAGAAAGACAAGTCGGTTGCAAAACTGACTTCTGGTTTTCCACTGAAAGCAGAAGTGTCTTTTTCTGGTTCAAATTGTTGAACAATCTTAGCACTCGCCAAAGTGCCACAGACAACTGTACTTAAAAGTACTATAGCGATTTTTTTCATAATAATTCCTCCGAAAGTTAAATTTCAGATAAATTATAACGGTTAATAATTATTTTTAAAATGGATTTTCATTATTAAAAATTGTACTTTTCTTCCAATTCGTTGCGGAAATTTTTTGGAGAAACACCAAACTCTCTTTTGAAGAAACGACTAAAATAAGCAGGGTCAATAAAGCCTAATCTATCGGCAATTTCATTACAAGAGATGGTGTCATATTTAAGGAGTCTTTTAGCCTCTTGCATCGTTTTTGAACGGATAAATTCACTGCAATTAAATCCCGTACTATCTTTAATGGCTTGATTAAGAAGTTTAATACTGGTTTTTAATTTTTTAGCATAATAGGTCACAGGTGTGAGTTGGTAGTTGTTTTCATGCATAAGGTCATTGAGTTTTGTAAATAAAGTATTGGTCATATGTGAAACGGGTTTTGCAGGTAAGGCGCGTTTGACATAGATCAGTAAAATTTGAAGGAGATTGGTGATGGTACACTCTTTAAACGATTTTGTCGCTCGGTATTCTACATGTAAATTTTTTAAAATATTTTCAAACGATAAAAATTCAGACTCACTCACATTAACCGTATCAAAATGAAAAATGGAGAGGTATTCGATGAAAGAGCGCTCTGAAAAGAAGGTTGCATCAAATTTTAAAAGGTAGCCATGAAGATTACGTGTGTGTTCCCATCCATGGATTTGGTTGGGAGATACTAAGAAAAATGAATGTGCATGAATTTCATAACTTTGGCAATCAACATAAAATGTTCCTTCGCCCTCTAAAATAAAAAAAAGCTCATAACAATCATGTTTATGTCTAGGTACAGGACTAAGATACTCAATTTTATCGATTCTAAAATGATCTTCTGTAATAGTGTAAATAGGCAGTGTCATAGTTCCCTCCTTGATAGAGAAATGTTTATGAATTTGAGTTATTATTTTTTCGTCATTTATATGCAATACGGAAATGATTTAAACCTTAATATTTCCATATTTTTATGAAGTATATCAGATAGGTCAGTTAAATATAAATGGATTTTAGAGAGAAATCATAGTACTTTTACGACCTATTATGTACTAAAAGTGTCTTTTTTGTGTCATAAAGATTCATTTTAGCGCGTTTTTATGGTGTTTTTGGAATATTCTTGTACTTTTACACTTTCGCTATATTTAATACGATATATTTAATTAAATCTGAAAAATGTAAACATTATGCCTTCATCTTTTTAATGATTATGAAGTTTTTATAAGGAAATTATGTAAATTAAATTCGTCTCTTTCTAAATCAATTACTCTCCTATAACATTATAAGATTAGGAATAGACGAATGAATTTTTGATGTCAGAAAAGGGTATGCTTAAATCGTTCCATACTCAATAGCGGTTTTGGTGTAAAAAAGTCCTAATTTCTCTTCATTTAAAAGTGCAAAAAGCTTTTCACATTCTATTTCACTGACATTCATAATAATTTCTTGTGGTTCATCTGCCAATTCAAAAAAGGTTGAAGAGTGCAATTTCCCATCTCTTCCAATACCTTGGAATGCGTTTAAAACCGTCACGCCTTTAATGCCAATTTTTTCAGCAATTTCAACAAGCCAATGACTGATATGTGCACCATTAGGGTGTTTACGACTTTGCAAGGTTGAAAAAACGAGTTGAAAACCTTTCATAAGCTTCCTTTGTGAAGTAGAGTATAACTGGCAATGCCAAGCAGGGTCATCGTGATCGAACCCATTACATGTAAAAGAACGGCCACGATGCTCATGCTGAGACGTCCTTCTTGAATGAGAGCAACGATCTCGGCGCTAAACGTGCTAAAAGTGGTGAGTCCGCCTAAAAATCCTGTAATGATAAAAAGTCGCCATTCGGGTGCGATGGCTGTGTTGGAAGCAAAAAAAGCGATGAATAATCCAATCAAATAGCCGCCAATTAAATTGGCACTGAGTGTTCCTAAGGGAATGGAGGGTGTGTAACTGTTAAGTTTTGTCCCTAAAAACCAGCGTAAAAGTGCGCCAAATCCCGCACCTGAGAAAATCGCAAAAAGAGTATAAAACATCCAAGAGACCTTTACGCAAATTTGATGAGATTATAGCATAACTGTCTCAAAAGGGGAGGCAAAACCGCTAATACATTAGTAAATCGCTTGATATTATTGACAATTAAAAAAGAATCTGCTATTATTTCGTCAATTCAAAACAAGGAGGTAAACCATGAAGTCCACTAACACTATTGTTCATGGAAAGAGTACTCATGTTTTTTGTCTGATGTGTTGCTAAAAAAACGTTTACATGTAAAAAAAATAGACTTCTTGCAAAACTCAATTTGCAAGAAGGAAAAGCACCAAGGGTGCGTGGGCTTTCTGCCAAAGAAAACCCAGTGTTAACGTAGCTTTTAGAGCTTTGCTTTAAAAGCGTGTTAGAGAGTTTTGCAAGAACTCTATTAAATCAATAGCACACAAAAGTAAAAGGAAAAACATGAAATTCTTAAAACTAAAACGTCTCTTTTGGGCAGCAGTAGCAGTTTTGGCACTTGGGGTGCCTTCCATTCACGCCGCAGACATCTCCTTGCTAAACGTCTCGTACGACCCAACGAGAGAATTCTATAAAGAGTACAACCAAGCGTTTGCGAAACATTGGAAAGAGCTCAAAGGTGACACTGTAACCATTCGTCAATCCCATGGAGGGTCTGGTGCCCAAGCCAGAAGTGTTATAGACGGCTTAGATGCTGATGTCGTCACCTTAGCCCTTGCCTATGATGTCGATGCCATTGCTGAAAAAGCACATGCCATTGACCCGAATTGGCAAAAACGCTTGACCCATAACAGTGCTCCTTATACCTCTACCATTGTCTTCTTAGTGCGTAAAGGCAATCCTAAAGGGATTAAAGATTGGGATGACTTAGCCAAAGCGGATGTTAAAGTGATTACCCCAAATCCTAAAACATCAGGAGGTGCTAGATGGAACCATTTAGCCGCATGGGGTTATGGACTTGAAAAATATGGTAGTGAAGATAAAGCCAGAGAATTTGTCTCCAAAATCTATGCCAATGTTCCCGTACTTGACTCAGGAGCACGTGGAGCTACCAATACCTTCGTTCAACGAGGTTTAGGCGATGTCTTAATCGCATGGGAAAATGAAGCGATCTTGTCAATAAAAGAGTTAGGTCCCGATAAGTTTGATATTGTCGTTCCCAGTATTAGTATCCTAGCAGAACCCAGTGTCAGTATTGTCGATAAAAATGTTGAGAAAAAAGGAACTAAAGAGGTCGCAACTGCTTACTTAGAGTACCTCTACTCCAAAGAGGGACAAAGAATTGCGGCTAAAAATTACTACCGCCCAACCGATCCAGAAATAATTAAAGAGAGTGAAGCAAACTTTCCAAAACTGAAACTCTTTACGATAGATGCTGTCTTTAACGGATGGGGTGAAGCTCAGAAAAAACACTTTGCGGATGGTGGCGAGTTTGACAAAATCTTTGCTTCGATCAAGCGATGAAATGGCAATTTAGAAAGCCCAGTGTCTTGCCAGGTTTTGGCTTGACGCTTGGCTTTAGCCTGACCTATGTAACCCTCCTAGTACTTATTCCACTAGGCGGGTTACTGCTTTATACGACCAAGCTTTCATGGAGCGAATTTGGTGCGGTCATTCTTGATCCTCGTGTTTTGGCTTCGTTTAAACTGAGTTTTGGCGCAAGCCTTATCGCAGCGGTTATCAACCTCTTTTTTGGACTCATCGTCGCGTGGACCCTTGCTCGCTATAACTTTTTTGGCAAAAAAATCGTCGATGCACTGGTGGATCTGCCTTTTGCACTTCCAACCGCCGTTGCGGGCATCGCCTTGGCGGCTATTTTTGCGCAAAGTGGTTGGATCGGTAGACTTTTAGACCCATTAGGTATTCAAATTGCCTACTCAAGGGCAGGTGTTGTGGTAGCCCTTGTTTTCATTGGGCTTCCTTTTGTCGTGCGTACCGTTCAGCCTGTCATTGAAGAGTTTGAAAAAGAGTTTGAAGAAGCGGCAACGAGTTTGGGAGCATCATGGCTGCAAACGTTTACAAAGGTGATTTTACCCTCCTTGATGCCAGCACTTCTAACAGGGTTTGCGCTCTCGTTTGCACGAGCACTAGGTGAGTATGGTTCGATTATTTTTATCTCAAGCAATATGCCCTTTGTGAGTGAAATCGTGCCACTCATCATCGTGACGAAACTTTCACAGTTTGACTATGTGGGCGCAACGGCAGTGGGAACGGTGATGTTGTTTGCTACGTTTGTGATTTTGTTTTTGATCAATGCTATTCAGATTTACAGTCGCGAAAAAAGTTTATAGGAAAAGAAGATGCAATCAGAACATCGCTTAGAACCAAGGTGGTTGAAACCGCTTTTACTGGGCATTACGCTTCTTTTCCTCGCTATTTTTTTAGCACTTCCTTTAGGTGTAGTTTTTAGTGAAGCCTTGGCAAAAGGGTGGAAAGTTTACTGGGAATCTATTAGTGAGCCAGACGCTATTGCGGCGATTAAATTGACACTTTTGGTGGTCTTAATTACCGTTCCGCTCAATACCGTTTTTGGTGTTGCCACCGCTTGGTTGATCGCTAAATTTGAATTTCGAGGCAAAGGATTTTTAATTACCTTGATCGATCTGCCTTTTGCGGTTTCTCCGGTCATTGCAGGTCTGATTTTCGTGCTCTTATTTGGAAGCCAAGGTTGGTTTGGAGCATGGCTTAGCGAACACGATATTCGCATTGTATTTGCCACACCAGGCATTATCCTTGCAACCTTGTTTATCACCTCGCCCTTTGTGGCACGAGAGATCATCCCTTTGATGCAAGAACAAGGCAAAGATGAAGAAGAGTCTGCCTTAACGCTAGGTGCCTCCGGATGGCAAACGTTTTGGAAAGTGACGATTCCTAACATCAAATGGGGACTTTTGTACGGCGTCATTTTAAGCAATGCCCGAGCGATGGGTGAGTTTGGCGCAGTTGCGGTTGTGTCAGGCCATATCAGGGGATTGACAACAACAATGCCTTTACATGTAGAAATTTTATACGGCGAGTACCTTTTCACCGCCGCCTTTGCGGTTGCTTCTCTTTTGACCCTCTTAGCACTGGTGACATTGGTGTTAAAAAGTTTCATTGAGTGGCGCATCGGCAAAAAACGCTCACTCGCTCACTAAGGATAAACCATGAGTATTCAGATTTCAAATATTAACAAACGTTTTGATAACTTTACAGCCCTTGATAACATCAATTTGACCATTCCCGATGGTGAACTTGTAGCACTTTTGGGCCCTTCAGGTTCGGGTAAAACCACACTGCTACGCATCATTGCAGGACTGGAAGAGGCGGATAGCGGAACGATTTATTTTAACGGTGAAGATACGACATCAACGCACGTACGTGACCGAGGAGTGGGCTTTGTGTTTCAACACTACGCCCTTTTTCGTCACATGAGTGTGTTTGAAAACGTGGCGTTTGGGCTTCGCGTCAGACCTAAAGAGACCAGACCGAGTGAAGAAGAGATCAAAGAGCGTGTGCATAAGCTTCTCAAGCTCATTCAACTCGACTGGATAGCGGGTCGCTACCCCTCGCAACTCTCTGGCGGTCAACGCCAACGTGTCGCCTTAGCGCGTGCCCTTGCGGTGGAACCAAAAGTGTTATTACTTGATGAGCCCTTCGGTGCGCTCGACGCCAAAGTGCGCCAAGAATTGCGCCAGTGGCTTCGAAATCTGCACGATGAGATTCACATCACCAGTGTCTTTGTGACGCATGACCAAGAAGAGGCACTCGAAGTTTCCGATAAAATCGTTGTGATGAACCAAGGAAAAATCGAGCAAATCGGCACGCCCGAAGAGGTGTACGACAGACCTGCCAATCCCTTTGTCTATGGCTTTTTGGGCAATGTCAATCTGTTTCATGCCCGTGTCGAGCAAGGCTCCCTCCATCTTGAAAATACTGAGCTGAACACGCCCGATCTTGGAAATTCCAAAGAGGCATCGCTTTTTGTTCGCCCGCATGAGATACACATTAGCGTGGACAATGCAGAGGGAAGCGGCATCGAAGCCAAACTGATTGGCTGGCGATTGGTAGGACCTCGCGTGAGAGTTGAGCTTGAAACACTGCATGAGCATCAAAGGGTTGAAGCAGAGATTTCAAAGACTGAATGGCAAGCAATTAAAGCGCATGAAAGTGGCGTTCTGTTTGTGCATTTTTCCAATGCGCGCATTTACACCAATGAAGCTTCATGGAATGATTATGTGATCTAAAATCTTTACATGTAAAGCGTTTGGAATTGACAGGTTATAAGGCTTTGGAGTAGGATTTTCCTACATTAACCAAGGAGTCTGAGATGAAATACGGCGCGCGAAATGAGATTGTTGCAACGGTTAAAAAGATCAAAAAAGGTGAAGTGATGTGCCAAGTGGATGTGGGCGACATTATTGCCAGTAAAATGAGCTCCGTTATGACGATGGAATCGATCGAAGAGATGGGACTTAAAGAGGGTGACAAAGTCAAAGTCGTTGTCAAAGCAGTCAGTGTTTTATTGATCAAAGAGTAAATAAAGATGCCCTTTTTTGGGCATCTTCATCTTTTTACGCCACTCTCCACAAAATAATCCCTTTTTCGGCTTCTGTCGTCACTTGAACTTTATCACCTTCAAGATTGGCGACTAAAATGGACTCAACGATTGCTTCATCGGGTGTAATTTCTTTGCGTTTGAGTTGATCGTAGGCGTACTCTTTTGCCTCTTCAAAACTGTAGGTTTCACTCCAAGAGGTTTCAAAAAAACTGCTCTCATAAGCAATGTTGCGCTCATCTAAGATGTCGATAAATTGTTTTGCTTTAATGCAACCTGCTGACGCGCAATCTTCCTCTTCTTCGATGATATGCGCTTTAACTAAAGCTTCGACCAGTTTATTGATGCGGTATTTTCCCCAACCGACATAAATACCCAGTCTTTTAGTCGCACCCAGCATCTTTTCAATCTTTTGAAGATCGCTAATCGCAGGCGTCATGGAGGCGATGACGATGTCGTACTGTTGATTCAGTGGAAACGAATCCCAATCGCTTTGGTGCGTGTGCATTTGAGAGCTTACACCTTGTTCTTTAGCATCTTCATTGAGTGCGGCTAGCATGCCCTCAGAGATGTCCATCGCCGTGACATGAGCGCCTTTTTGGGCTAAAGGAATGGCAATCGTTCCTGTTCCTGCACCAATGTCTAAGACAGAAGCTCCCTCAAATGAAACATCTCTATTTTGGCACCAAGAGAGGATGTGACTGACATCTTTACTCATTGAAGCATCATTAAAACGTGGGTAGCGTTTTGCCATATTGTCCCAAAAGTTGAAATTGGGTTCCATGAAGTATCCTTTGCAACGTTATATACACAGCACTATAACGAAATTTACCTCTAAGTACAAGAGATGCGTGCTTAAATTTACATCATGAACCCCAAGGCATTAAAGATCAAAATAGGTTTTAAGATCCTCGTCACTGAGTGCAACACCAAAAAAGAGTTGGTAAAATTTTCGCACTTTGTCTTGAATGCTATAAGGATAACGCTCAGGATAGAGCTTGCTCGCTATCCAATGCGCCCCAATAATGCGCATAAAAGAGGGTGGGCGATCTGTCCAGTTAAAGGGCGATTTTGGGATTAGATAGACATGTTTGGTCTGTACCGCTTTGAGCATCGCCCATTTTTTATCCTCAAAGATCGTTTTGTAAAACGCAGGACTTTGAACGATGATCACCTCAGGTGTATAACTCAAAACCTGCTCAAAACTGACCTCTTGCATGCCTATGACACTGTTTTGAACGCACTTATGGACTAAATTGCCCCCTGCAAGCAGTAAAGGTTCGGAATGAAATGAGACATCGCACTCGGTTTGCAAACCCAAAGGACCTTCGGCGTAATAGACACGGGTGCGTTCACGTTCAGGAACACTTGCCACAAAGGTTTTTAGCTCGTCCAGATAGGTTTGCGCCATGGTAGCAAGGGCGTTCGCGCGCTCCTCTTTGTGCATCACTTTGCCAAGATAACGAAACACTTCAGGGTAATTGCGCGAATCATCGATGTTCACTTTCAAAGCAGGAATGTTGATGCGCACCAAATCTTTCGCCGTTTTTTCATTCAGAAGCGGGGTGTCCCATGTGATGATCACGTCGGGTTTTGCGGCAATGATGGCTTCTAAATTGGGTGTGTTGTTACCATGCCAACCGCCTAAAATCGGAAGGCTCATAAAATGTTTGGACAAAAATGTGTCGCCATTGGCATTGTCTTGATTGGTTTGTGGAAAATTTACACCAATGAGGGGCGCGTCATCAATGACGTAAATCATAAAACTAATCGGTGGCGCCGAGCCATAAATGCGCGTGATAGGGTCAGGCAACGTGATTGATTTGCCCGAAATATCAACAAACGTGCGCGATTCATTGGCAAAAAGCGAAACAAACATCAGTAAAAAAGCAAGAGTAAAACGCATCATAACTCCTTTTAAAATGCCGCTTTAAGCGATAAAACACCGTTGATACCAGCATTGTCAGGTAAATACCATGCTGTTGAAGAGACTTTGTCGAGGTGTTCACGGTACGATTTATCGAAGATATTATTGAGTTCAAAACTGACCACTGCATTTTTAAGAATGCCTAGTTTTGAAAATCCATAACTCATCGAAGCATTTGTCAAAGAATACCCCGGTGTTGCGATTTCGCCATTGACACTAGAGATGCGGTCTTGATTGTCGACAAAGACCTCTTCAAGTTTCCAACTAAGCCCTTTTGTACGTTTTTGCGCTAGTGAGAGGGTCAGTTTTTGAGGGGCGATAAACGCTAAAGGCGTGTCATCCTCTTCATTTTGACCGCGTGTGTATAGGTATGCCGCTTCCACAAAAAGATCATTGCCTAGTCCATAGCCTGCCATCGCTTCCGCGCCGTAAATGATCGCTTCATCAAGGTTAACGTAACGTTTCACAGCAAGCCCACCCGTGGTCATGTAGCCTGTTTTAACGAGCTCGATGTAATTGGAATAGTGTTGGTAGTAAAGCGCTGTGGTGTAGTAAAAACGCTCATACTTACCATCCATTCCGAGATCAATGTCCCATACTTTTTCATTTCCGAGCGTTTGGTTGGGGATCTGGCTTCCATTGCTCGGATTATTGCCATAGGCTTCATTAAAATACGGCGTTCGCTCCGCATTGGAGAGTTTGATGTACGGCACAAACGCAGCTGAAATTTCATAACCTGCTTTGGCACTCATGGAGAGAAGATTATCGCGTTCATCGGTATTGGTTTTCTGAATCAGCGCATCGAGTGCTTCGGGGAGTAAGGAATCCAATTTGGTTGTATTGACGTTGGATGTGACATTGCGTTTAACATTTTCATAGCCAGCGCTCAGAGTGTAAAACGCTTTGCCATATTTAATGTCATCACTGAGTTGCAGACCCACATTGGTGTAATCACCCCCTTTAATACCAAAGGCGCTCGTCCAATCGCCCCATGTCCCTGTTGCGCTATTCCAACTTCTCACACCATTTGTGATCTCCATTTTAGAGTAGGTCATCGCCAATGAGAGCGTTTGATGCTCATCTAACTCTTTTTTGCCCGAAAGCTTAGCGCCTTTGGTATTGCTTTCTCTAAAAAGCTCTTGATTATAAGGAACACCTGACTCTTTTTTGGTATTGATGTCATAGTGCAAATCGTTTTTAAAGATTTGGAAATCAATGTCGCTTAAGCCATACCACTCTGCTTTTCTAAAGCCGACAAAATAGGTTTTGGCATCATCATTAGGGTGATCGGTATAGTTCCAAACACCGCTTTGTTGGTAGCGTGAGAGCGGATCCCCTGAGCTGCTTTTATCTTTGATAAAACGACCGTAAATATAGCTGTCATCCCCTGTTTTTACCGCTGTAGAGATAGTGTAATGTTTACTATCGGAGTCAGAATGAAGAACTTCGTCTCCTGCGCCATTGTCATAGTTATTGTATTCGCTCACGCTTCCACTGAGTGAGAAGTTGACAAATTGATTGTAAAGGGTTGTTCCAATGCCTGTGGTGTAGCCTGTTTGTGAAAAAAGCGATGTTTTGGCGTTGATGAAACTGGACTCTTGAAACTCATCGCTTGAGCTAAATTTTGGCTCTTTGAGCTTGACGATCACAGCGCCGTTCATTGCTCCCATACCGACATTAGCGCCATTCGCTCCGCGGTAAACATCCACCTCTTGCACATCTATCATCGTAAAAAGATTGGTCGAATCTGGATGTGCCGCATTGATGCGCATTCCTTCGATGTAAATGGGCACGCCATTCACACCTCGTCCTCTGATGTAAGGCTCCGAGTTGTATTCACCTGCTTTTTTGTAGTTGATAAAAAAGGTATCGCTTAGTGCTTCGTTGAGTGTGGTGGGTTGACTTGAAAGCTCTTGGACATTAATGGCAGTTTTTGCATCACTAAGATTTAAGGTTTGAGAAGTCTCTTTGTCTCCTTCAACCGAAACAGGCTCTAGGGTAACACTTTGCGCCGCATAGGCAGATAAAGAACACAAACTCATAGCAACGATCCATGAAAGCGGGGTTTTCTTCATTCTAATTTCCTTAGGGTTTTGTTTACATGTAAAAGGTGTTAAACATCAAAATACGATTGAATGCTTTCATATGGATAGCGTTTGACCATCTCCATACTCG
>DBTO01000056.1:0-1483 GCA_002307095.1 Sulfurospirillum sp. UBA1314 | reverse complement strand
AATAGGAGTGGATACTCTCATACGGGTAGCGTTTGACCATCTCCATACTCGTTCTTCGATTAATCATACGAATCGAAATAGCCTCAACCCAATTCCAGATTTCGGGCAAAAGTTCTTTAGGAACGGCGCACTGTTTGAGCGCTTTTCGAAAGCTCATCAGCCAAATATCGCGCCCTGTTTCGGTCACTTCAAAAGGAAAATGGCGATCACGAAGTTTGGGATGCCCTTGCACGCTCGTGTAGAGGTCTTTGCCGCCTAACATCTGCACAAAAAAGTCTTCGATTTTGCTCGTAGCAGCGACAAAAGCAGCTTCCTCTTGCGGATAGAGATGCCCGATCTTACTGTGGCGCACGAGCTCATGGTGGACTTTGACCACTTCGCGAATTTTCGCTTCACCCAAGGCTAGGTAGGTTCTATTGGAAGGGAAAAAGAGTTCAGGAAAGATCATATCGATCTTTGGGTGTGCTCGCCTTGGGCTCTCATCGGCAACGGGGAAAGGTGCATTTGTGTCGCACTCACTGAATAATTGAACTTTAATTCCATCGATCATGACAGGCATGGTGTCTCCTTAGTGCATTAGAATACGTAATAATTTTTACACTAATACGTTATATAAATAAAAACATAATGGTAGCAGGAAAAAAAATGTATGGCAAGGGTAAAAAGGGCTGATGTGTTATTTTGTGTGCATCAAAATGGTTACAATTTAAGCATAATAAAAGAGAGTAGGGGAAAATAAAAAAGGCGTTTAAAAAGTCTTAAACGCCTAAAATAACATTGGATGCTTTGAAAAAAGCATACGCTTCTTCGTTTATTTTAAGATGAAGTGGTTCAAACGCATCATTGGCAATGGTCGCAGTGATGGTGCTTTGACTCTCTAATTCCAGCGTCACTTCGGTGTTGGATGTGTCGCTGAGAATTTGGATGATCGTACCTTTGAGAAGGTTTTCACACGCGATGGTTGGTTTGGTTTTAGAAAGAAGCACAGAGCTTGCTTTGATGATCGCAATGGCACTCTCTCCAAGGTGAAGTCCAAGCTCTTGGTAACTGTTTTTGGTGATGCTAGAATAAATTTTATCGGCAGCTTTGATGGTCAACTCAACCGCAACATTGACCGCATCTTCGCTAATCGCGCTGATGGTTCCTATGAGTTGGTTGCGCGCACTAATCTTTAGCGAGAGTCGGCTTAAGGTCTGAACGATGGTCATCAGATCGTCACTGTTGGCAAACAGATCTAAAAATTGTTGATGTTTAGCTTGTAAATTGTGAAATGCTGCGATGACTTCTTCGCCTTTTGGGGTGATAATCGTCCCACCACCGCCTTTGCCACCGCTTGTTTTTTGCACCAAAGGAATCTCTGAAAGGTTGTTCATGGCATCCACCGAATCCCATGCGGCTTTGTAACTCATCTTCATGGCTTTGGCGGCTGCGTGGATCGAGCCAAACTCTCGAATGTTTTCTAAAAGCTCAATGCGCCCTTTGC
>DBTO01000187.1:48082-55639 GCA_002307095.1 Sulfurospirillum sp. UBA1314 | reverse complement strand
GCATGGGAAAAGAACCACGCCATAATATGAGTAACATCGGTCGAAAATTCGCTTATATCAACGGTGATGACGAAGGTCGCACGACGATTATTCTCGTGGACGTGGAGCTTGGTTATTAAAATGCTTCGCAGAGAAACACTTTACATGTAAAGCGGTAATAGTGTGACTTTTTTAGATTCTCCAAGAAAATTTGCATTAAAGTAAAAGTATAAGAAGTTTATGGAGCCTTGGTCGTTACAATAAGACTAATGGGGCTTCATAAGCTTTACATGTAATATCAAATTTCAAAAGGAGCGATGGATGAGAAAGTCACTTTTAGTCGGTGCAGCAGCTGTATGTTTGAGCGTTTCCGTGTATGCGGCAGAGTTTATCAACGTTTTAACGGGTGGAACGAGTGGGATTTATTACCCTCTAGGCGTTGCGCTTTCGCAGATGTATGCCAAAGCACTTCCTGATTCTAAAACAGCGGTGCAAGCCACCAAAGCGAGTGTCGAAAACCTCAATCTTCTCCAAGCAGGACGTGGCGAAGCGGCGATCTCTTTGGGCGATTCATTCTCTGATGCGTACAAAGGCGACGCAGAAGCGGGCTTTAAAGCGCCACTGGACAAGCTTCGTACCATTTCAGCCCTGTATCCTAACTACATTCACTTTGTCGCTGCTGCAGATTCTGGCATCAAATCTTTTGCCGACATCAAAGGCAAACGCATCTCTGTGGGTGCGCCAAAATCAGGTACTGCTTTGAACTCTAAAAAGATTTTAGAAGCAGCCGGCATCAGCTACAAAGACTTCTCCAAGGTCGAATACCTCTCGTATGCTGAGTCTGTGGAGCTGATGAAAAACAGACAACTCGATGTCACACTGCTTTCATCTGGTGCTGGTGTAGCCGCCCTTCGTGATCTTGCGACCTCTCAAAAAGTGGTTTTCTTGACCATTCCCGAAGAGATTGTCAAAAAAATAGACGATCCAGCCTACCAAGTGGGCATCATCCCTGCCAATACCTATGAAGGTCAAACAGAAGATGTTAAGACCGTTTCTGTTCAAAATTTCCTTGTGACACACTCAGGTGTTTCAGAGCAAACGGTGTATACGATGACCAAAACCATGTTTGAAAACTTAGACCAAATGGTCGCAGCGCACGCCGCAGCTAAAGGCATTAGTTTAGCCAATGCCGCGAAAAATCCTCCGGCACCATTGCACCCAGGAGCAGAGCGTTACTACAAAGAAGTGGGTGTCTTAAAATAAGACGTAAAGTTCGATTAAACATGTAAGGAATAAGTATGTCTGCCTTAGTAAACGAGGAAGTCCACGAAGAGACTTCCGATTTTGAAGAGCACGGTCACCAACGTCAGCTGATAGGTTGGGCGTCGCGTTTGGTGATGTTTGGAGCGCTCTCTTTTTCCGCGTATCAGATCTCTGTAGCGGCGTTTCACCCATTTTCCAGTTTGATTATTAGAGCTTTACATGTAAGCTTTTTGGTCTTCTTAATTTTTATGCTTTATCCTGCAACAAAGAGTGGTCGTACACAGCAAAGCATCCCTTGGTATGACCTTTTGCTCTCCTTTTTTGGCTTTGCCCTTGGCTTTTACCATCTTGTTTTTGAAGCAGATCTTATTGAGCGCTCAGGCGATCCGACAACGATGGATCTTTTTGTAGCGACGGCGGCGAGTATTTTGGTCTTTGAAGCGTCGCGTCGTGTGGTGGGTTGGGCACTCACGTTTGTGTGCGGACTTTTCTTAGCCTATGGTTTTTTTGGGCAGTATCTACCACTTTCCATCGCGCATCGTGGTTTCGGGTTTGACCAGATCGTGGGGCAACTCTACCTTGGAAGCGATGGCATTTTAGGCACACCAACACTGGTTTCGGCGACGTACATCTTTTTGTTCATTCTCTTTGGAACGTTTCTGGAAAATGCGGGCATGATTCGCCTCTTTAATGCCCTTGCGCTTGGTCTGGTTGGTCAGGCACAAGGCGGACCTGCTAAGGTTGCGGTCATCTCTTCAGGACTCATGGGAACCATCTCAGGCTCAGGCGTTGCCAACGTCTTAACTGTTGGTCAGTTTACGATTCCGTTGATGAAACGTTTTGGGTATAGCTCGGTTTTTGCGGGCGCTGTTGAAGCGACTTCCTCCATGGGTGGGCAGATTATGCCTCCCGTCATGGGTGCGGTGGCATTCATTATGGCGGAGACGCTGAATGTGCCGTATTCGGACATCGTTATGGCGGCGATTATTCCGGCGATGTTGTATTATTTTACTGCTTTTTGGATGGTGCATCTTGAAGCAGGGAGACTTAAACTTTTAGGTATTCCCGCCGAACAATGTCCTAATCCTTGGGCTGAGCTCAAAGCGAGTTGGTATTTAGCGCTTCCATTGGCAGCGTTGGTCTACATGCTCTTTCATGGCTTTACGCCGATGTTTGCGGGAATGATGGGCTTAACGCTGACGTCTGTATTGATTTTAGGCGCGGCGATTGCTGCACGCATTTCAAAAACAGCGCTTCGGTATGTCTTTTGGTTTGCGCTTGGGCTTAGTGCCGCTTCGTTTATCGAGTGGGGCATTGTGCCTGTAATGGGTGTTATCGTCATTTTGGTGCTTATTAACTTTGTGGTTCAAGGTGGACGTGACACGCTTCAGACGATGAAAACTGCGCTCATTGATGGCGCAAAACAAGCCCTTGGTGTAGGAATCGCGTGTGCGATCGTGGGGGTCATCATTGGTGTGTTAACGCTCACAGGTGCCGCATCGAATTTTGCAGGATTCATCCTTGAAGTGGGAGAAAAGAGTCTTTTTCTTTCACTGCTTCTGACGATGATCGCGTGTTTGATCTTGGGGATGGGCATTCCGACGATTCCAAATTACATCATCACCAGCTCCATCGCTGCCCCAGCACTTTTAAAGCTTGGTGTTCCACTCATTGTGAGTCATATGTTTGTTTTTTACTTTGGCATTATGGCTGACCTTACTCCTCCTGTCGCGCTTGCCGCGTTTGCAGCGGCATCCATCGCCAAAGCTTCCGCGATGAAGATCGGCTTTAAAGCGACGCAAATCGCCATTGCAGGCTTTGTGGTTCCGTTTATGGCGGTGTACGATCCAGCCTTGATGATGCAAGGTGATCCGACATGGATCGCGGTGGTTTATGTTGTGCTTAAAGCGCTGCTGGCGATTTATCTTTGGGGGTGTGCAGCGATTGGGTATTTGTGGTCACCACTGCCTCTGCTTGAGCGGGTGTTTGCGGCAGCTTCGGCAGCACTTTTGGTTGCAGCCATTCCTGTGACCGATGAGATTGGGTTTGTATTGGGTTTTATGTTCATCGCATGGAATTGGTGGAAAAACCGTAAGCGATGATGGCGTTATGTATGAGTTCAGGAGCCGTTACGGTTACACTGTTCCTGAACTCATTTACCCTTTCTTGGATGCACTCGGTTGAGAAAATTCGCTGGGAAGAGCAGTGGCACATCGAAGGAAACTCTTTACATGTAATCGCGGCAAGTGTTCGCGGAAGCGGTGCAGGAATGGAGCCACCGCCTGATGCTCTGTTTAGGGAAGGTGCTTGGCACTACATACCGCATATGCCACCACAGCAAGAGCTTCGTTTAGCGCATTCACCCTTTACCAAAGAGTACGAGCTCTGTTTTGATGGCAGGTGCACACCCCTGAATGACTTCTTCTTAACACTTCCCTCTATTGACACTATTGTTCTTGAAGCCTGCGAACGCTAGAATAGCGCCATTATTTTCTTACATGTAAGGTTTTTTCTCTTGAAATCAGAACTCAAAAATTACAGTTATATTTTCTTAGGGTCGCTCTTTTTGAGCTTTGGCGTGGTGGCTCTGTTTATTCCCAATGCGTTGGTAACGGGTGGAACATCGGGTATGGCGCTTTTGGGGCACTATCTTTTTAAACTGCCTGTGGGCGTGTTAATGGTGGGAATCAATGTCCCACTGCTTTTCTTGGGCACCAAATACTTTGGCAAGCATTTTACCCTTCGCAGCATCATCGCGATCGGGTTTACCTCTGTGTGCATTGACTTCATGGTTGAATTTTTACATGTAAACGCACTCAGCCACGATGTGATCTTAGCCTCTATCTTTGGCGGCATTGCGGTTGGCATCGGTTTAGGCTTTATCTTAAGCGGTCATGCTTCTGCTGGTGGTTCGACCATCATCGCCAAAATCGTCGCATCAAAGACAAGCATCAAAGCCTCTTCGGTGATGCTTTTTATCGATATGCTCGTGATCATCGCGATTGCGTTTATCTCTCAAAACATCGACTTAGCGCTTTGGAGTATGGTCAGCATTTACATCAGTGCGAAGAGTATCGATATGTTTTTAACCCGTGGACCTTCTAAAAAAGTGGTACACATCGTCTCCACCAAAATCGAAGAACTCTGTGCTCAAATCGTGCCATTGCTTGGTAAAAATGGAACGATTGTTGAGGGGGATGGCATTTTTGAGCATGAAAACAAACGCATGATCTTTTTGGTGGTCGAAAATCGTAAAATCCCGATCCTCAAAGAGCTCATTCAAACTGCGGATAAAGAGGCGTTTATGGTGGTTATGGAAGCCTCAGAGCTGTTGGGGCGTGGGCATTAAAACTTACTTTTGATGTTAATGCTAAATTGATCGTTTTGCTTATCTTGTCCTGTTTTATCAAAAGCAACACCTAGGTTAAATCCTTTTGAAATTTCATTGAGCTGAAAATTGCTGTATACACCTGTATAGGTAAGATTGGTTTGCTCTTCATTCGCAACGACATAGCGAGAGCCTAGTGTAATGTCTTTGCGAGGCGAGTAGTTTAGGTCAACGGCGTATGCAGCGGTATTGGGTGTGTAGTTGTTGGAACTCAGTACCGAAGAGGTTGGGAGCAGGTGATCTTTGCCATCTAACCCACTACTGGCACTGTAACGACCTTCACCTACTTTTGAATAGGCGATATAACTTCCAAAATTTTCATAATTCATCTGTGCTTTTACCCCAAGAGCATTCGTCGTGGCAATGCTATTTTGCTCCATCTTCTCACGATACGTATCGGCATAATAATTAGCACTGAGTTTATAGCCCAGATCATGGGCTTTACCATCATAGAGTGCTTCGGTATAGTAGATGGTATTATCGTTGCTGCTTTGGCGTGTTTCAGTAGCAAACGATTGCGTTGCAACCTCAAGTCGTATGCCTTCTATGGGTGCTGTTTTATAGTTAAAAAGAATTTTTTGGGTTTTACTGCTCGAAAAAGGGCTATCCTCATCGCTTGCTTCATTGTAATTGGCATTAATTTTGTGCGTTAGATTGCCATCAAGGAGCGCATCCATAAGCGAATCGGCTGCAAACGAAGAAGATAAAAAAATGAGAAGGAAGGTGAGTTTTTTCATGATGTGTGAAAGCGTAAAGCCACCGAAATGGCTTTACATGTAAAGCAGGAGGGAATGAATTACATCATTCCGCCCATGCCTCCCATACCGCCCATGCCACTCATATCTGGCATTGAAGGAGCTTTATCCTCTTTTGCATTGGTAATCGTCGCTTCCGTTGTCAGAAGTAAACTTGCCACAGAAACCGCATTTTGAAGTGCAATGCGCGATACTTTAACCGGATCAACGATGCCCGCTTCAAACATATCGACATACTCACCCGTTGCTGCGTTAAAGCCATAGTTTGGTTTATTGCTTGTCAGAACATTGTTCGCCACAACACCTGCATCAAAGCCCGCATTTTCAGCAATTTGTTTTAACGGAGCTTTAAGAGCGCGCGTAACGATCTCAGCACCAATCGCTTCATCGCCACTAAGGTTTAGTTTGATTTTTGCATTTGCAAGTAAGAAGGCAGAACCACCACCCACAACGATACCCTCTTCAACAGCCGCTTTAGTCGCTGAAAGTGCATCATCCACACGGTCTTTTTTCTCTTTCATCTCAGTTTCTGTTGAAGCGCCCACTTTAATGACCGCAACACCACCACTGAGTTTCGCTAAACGCTCTTGAAGTTTTTCTCTATCGTAGTCACTGCTGGTTTCTGCGATTTGCGCTTTGATTTGACCCACACGAGCATCAATTCTAGCTTTTTCACCATTGCCATTGACGATGGTTGTGTTGTCTTTATCGATCACGATGCGTGCTGCTTGACCAAGATCTGCCAAAGTAGCCGCTTCAAGTGTGCGTCCTAGCTCTTCACTGATCACTTCACCACCACTGATGATCGCGATGTCCTCAAGCATAGCTTTTCTTCTATCGCCAAAACCTGGTGCTTTAACCGCAGCGATGTTAAGAACACCTCTGAGTTTGTTCACAACTAAGGTTGCCAACGCTTCACCGTCGATGTCTTCAGCGATAATAAGAAGAGGTTTACCTGTTTTTTGAACTTGCTCAAGAACAGGAAGAAGGTCTTTGAGATTAGAGATTTTTTTGTCAAAAAGCAAAATAAATGGATGCTCTAAAATGGTTTGCATTTTCTCTGGATTGGTCACAAAGTAAGGAGAGAGGTAACCACGATCAAATTGCATACCTTCAACGACGTCTAATTCGTCTTGGATACCTTTTGCTTCTTCAACCGTAATAACGCCATCTTTGCCCACTTTTTCCATCGCTTCAGCGATCAACTCACCGATAACGGTGTCAGAGTTTGCCGAAATCGTTGCAACTTGTGCGATCTCTTTTTTATCTTTAACGGCTTTTGCCATTGTTTTAAGCTCAGCGATAATCGCTTCAGCCGCTTTGTCCATACCACGTTTCACTTCAATAGGGTTGGCACCTGCGGTGATATTTCTAAGACCCTCTTTGAAAATAGCATGGGCTAAAACGGTTGCTGTCGTTGTACCATCACCTGCTTGATCCGCTGTTTTTGAAGCCACTTCTTTAACGAGTTGAGCGCCCATATTTTCGATGGTATCTTTAAGCTCGACCTCTTTAGCCACAGAAACGCCGTCTTTTGTGATACTAGGAGCGCCAAAACTTTTTTGGATCAAAACATTGCGACCACGTGGTCCCATAGTAACTTTTACCGCGTCATTGAGTTTTTTAACACCTTCGTAGAGTGCATTGCGAGCATTGTCTGAAAATTGAATCTCTTTTGCCATGGTTATTTCCTTTTTTTATTGATTGATTATAAAACGCCTAAGAGGTCGTCGATGTTCATTACAAGGTATGGTTTACCATCTATTGTGAGCTCTGTACCTGCATATTTAGCAAATACTACTTTGTCTCCAACAGAAACAAGACCTTTCTCTTCAACTTTTGGACTTACCGCTCTAACAACACCGCTAAGAGGTTTTTCTTTAGCATTGTCAGGGATGATAATACCTGAAGCTGTGGTAGTCGCTTCTTCGATTCTCTCAAGAAGCACTCTTTTTCCTAATGGTTTGAAAGTCATTTTGTATGTCCTTTTGACTAAAATTTTTAGCACTCGCTTATTTCGAGTGACAAAATTTTACACAAATACGCCTCAAAAGTCAAGAAAAAAGCGGTAAAAGTTTAGTCTGATGTACTCAATGTTTTCAGCTTTTTTTCATGTTTTACGAAAGACGCTATAATTAACCAAAGTATAAGTTTTATGACTATATAATGCCA
>DBTO01000187.1:29618-47732 GCA_002307095.1 Sulfurospirillum sp. UBA1314 | reverse complement strand
CTTGACACCACTCAAACTTCACAAACCCTTACACTAACGAACTTTCAAACAACTCAACTATAACTTTTTATTATTGTCTTTGGAGTCGGAGGTCTTAAATTTTTGCTCATTTTTGGCACAATTTGGCTCGCTTTTGGCTCAAAAAATACTCTACTCGTTTTAGCTAATAAATCTGATTACATGATTTAAGTCAAAATGGTGTAAATTATTTCAGCTAGTCATTAAAATTTTCTCCTAGATAAAGGTAGATAAAATGAATAAAATTTTAGTTTCAGGTCTTGCAATTGGAAAGGATCCTAAAATAGATACATGTCAATCTTGTAATTATGATTTAACATGGCTTTTTAAAAATCCATCAACTTTATTATGGTCAGATAAAATTATTATTACCCCTGAAATATTAGATCAAATAAAAAAATCTCACTATACGGGGTTTAATAAAAACAATGATGCAAAAATTGGGCAAGCTATAAATTTAATATTCGAAGGCTTAGATAAAAATGGTTTACTAGAAATCAAAAAACCATCAGAAATAATTACCGAAGAAATAAAGCGTAAAATATATATTCAAATGATTATAGATCAAAAAGAATTATTGATGCAATTTCCAGAGGATGTTCGGGAAGGGAAGGACAATGTCCCCGGGCAATTCTTTGTTTCAGAGCATGAATATTGTACGCCATCTTTATGGACTCATTATGCAAGTCTTTTATTAGCTAAAGAATGGAAATCTAATCTTTTTTTACCACAAAATGCACAAAATTATTTTGAAAAATTATTTTTGCTAAAAAATAAACAAATTACACATACAGAAGAGCAAGCTAAAGCTTTTGAAGAAATTTTTAGAAATCAACTTCCTGAATTTGAACTATTCCCAATTATTTTATTTGATTCAAAATTATGCCAAAAATGTGCTACATTTGATAAATGTGATACAGATGTTTTTTCTAAAGTGGAAGATAATATAAATCTTGCATTGGAATGGAGAACATACGATGAGATTTATCAACTAAAAGAAGTATTAAGTAAAATCACACAATATGTAGAAAATAATCCTGAAGTTAAAACAAAAGATATTATACGGGCGTATAAAGAAGAAGAAACAAAGATAAGAAAAAAAATTAATTCTGTTTTTCCAAAAGTACAGAGATGGTCAAATATGGTAACCATGATTTCGTTACCCATTGTAGTGGCAGGTGTATCCGCAAGTTTACCTACAGCTACTGTATTAGGTGTTACTACTGCAAGTTTAGCAAAAGCTGTTGACTTATATATAGAGGTATTTAAAAATAAAAATCGTTGGATTGGGCATAAGATTACTAAATAAAGCTGAATTCAAATAAATAATCAGGCAGCAAACCCGTTTAACCCGTCAGAACTCAACATCCAACGGGTCAACGGGTTAATACTCTCCTAAAAAATCCCTACCTAACCTACGCAAACAACCTATCAATCTCCTTGTCAATATTCGCAACATCCATCCACCCATTCTTAACGTAGAAGTCCATCGTAGTAGAGAGCTTTTGATGTCCTAAATACTTCTGCGCCAAAGTGATAGGCAGGTTTTTCTCAACAACTGAACTCGCAAAGCTGTGACGAGTAGCGTAGAGGGTCTTGTAAGGTATGTTTAAACGCTCTAGAAGCGGCTTTAAATACGTTTTAACGATTGGGCGAGACTCGAAGTATGGTTGCAGCGTATTTTCATTAGGAAAGACCCACAAATCACTCTTTGCAGTTTGCTTGTGAATTTGTAAAGCTTCTTTAACAGGTGAGGGCATATATATTTCATTGACAATGTTTGTCTTTGTCTCTTTAAGCTTGCCATGTCGTTGACTTCGCTGAATGGTGACGTTTCCTTTCTCAAAGTCTATGTCACTCCATTGCAAAGCCAAAGCTTCACCAGTTCTAAGTCCTGTGTTAAACGATAACGTAAGGAATGCTTTAAACCACCCTGTAGCATTTTCAAGAATACGTTGCACTTCATCTTTGCTGTAGTATTTTTGAGAAGCATTGTTTTTGCTCTTGCTAAACTTCGTTGACTTTTTATCAACCAGTGCCAATGGGTTTTTATCGATCATCTCATTGACAAGAGCATAGTGCCAAATAAAGTTAAACGTGCGATAGTATGTATTAAAGCGTGACTTACTGAGTTTGTGAGATTCAATCAAGTTGTTCTTCCACGCTTTTAAATCTGTTACCTTGATATCTGCCAAGTGCTTATTGCCAAAGTAGGGCTTAATGTACTTGCTGTAGATTTGTATGTAATCGTTATGCGTATCTTCTGCACGATTGTGTCTATCCTCATCTAATGCTTTTAATGCAATATCATCAATCGTGTAGTTACCATCATTCACTTCATTATTTGAGAGAAAGTGCTCCAGTGCAAGTGAATACTTTTCTCGCTCTGTTCGTTGCATATTCAAGGGTGTATCATCAAGTTTTAAGCTAAAACGAATACGATCTTGACCATCTTTTCGGTACTCATCGACAAGTCGATAATCTAAGCAGACCTTGCCACCTTTGCTATACACTCTAACACTCTTTAACAAGTCTTCATGCTCATTAAAACCTTGTGGTACAGTAAGAACAGGCTTTGAAGACGTAAGGGCTTGTTGTGTCTTTGGTTGGATAAGTTTCATTGAAAACTCCTTTGTAATTAATCGCATTTTTTGAATATATCATTACCTATTCCCCTGTGTTGTTAATGAACCGTCACACTTTGGTTCACTAAGAACACGGGGGGATAGATGTAGTTAATTTTTTTCTAGTCTAAGTATCTAACGTCTTCAGGATTGCTAATCTTCTTGTGAAGCAATAGCTCTAAGAACTCCTTGAAATTGGTCTTAGATTGATAGCCAAGTTTTCTGAGCACTTTTCGAATGAAAGCACGATTGCCACTGGTATCTGAAATCATATTGGGAGTAAAGACACTATCTTTTGAGTGCTTGATTTTAGAGACAGTCACTTTTTCTTCTCGCAAGATAGTGGCAAGTCTGGAATACGAGAGTTGTGGACGTTCAAACGGTTTAACACCCTGTAGCAACGCCCTTAGTATATGCCTTATGCAAAATTCGCTGTTAGAGCCTGTCTTTCGTACGTTTTGCTTTGCAAGTTGGAATTTGTAGTCAACGGCATCAATGCTCGCTCTTTGATTTAAACGTCTTAGGTAATCAGCACTTTGTCGGTATTTGCGAAAGTGGTTCACATCTTTGTGTGGAGCTGTATCAGTTGCATTGATAGGGTAGCGTTTATAGTCGTAATCAAGAGAGATTTTACGTTTTTCTGTAACACTGACTAAATCGTCAATAGGGTTGGTGTCACTAATGATGTCTTGAATACTGCTCAATCGTTGAAACTCGTACCCCTCAATCGCTTCATCATCATAGTGTTCCATCATCCATTGAGCTTGCTCATTCTTATCGCCAGCTACTTTATGACCTGCTTTGGCTAAAATCGTGCAAATAGAGGTATCACCTTCAACGTACATTCCTACTTGACCCCGTGTCTTCACATTCAGTACCGCATTTGCAACGTGCTTCACTTCGATATACTCGGGGTCATTCCATGCTTCGTGTGAAATTTGCAATAAGCGGATAGAGGGGAACTTTAATAGCCTCTCATTAAGCACAGGGTCGATGTCATGGAACGCTCGAAATTTCTTAAAGCCACTGCCCAACGCCTCAGCAATGGAACTGTACTTTTCAGAGAGCTTTTCCATCTCCAAGGTATCTGCTACGGATAGTTTAGCTTCACCAATACCATAAAGAAGCCCATCGGTTGTTGCACTGATAATTTTATAATCATGACCCTCTTTGATGAGTTCATCCAGAGCCACAAGAATAGACGATAAAGCTGCTCTAATGAGTCCTGTCGTCATTGAAGCATAATAGGAGTTCGTGATAGGAGACTTTGGTAATTTCTTTGTGTTACCTTCTCTTGTGTTGAACATCCTACGCTCACGAATACCTTGTGCCAACTTCCCATAGAGACTGTTTGTGTATGTCTTATAGAGAAGTTGAAGAAGTTCTTGATCGTTCTTTTTTGCTTCGTTACGAAGATTGAAAAGTCGCAAGAGGTGGGTTCTACAAAAATAGGCACCGTTATAGCTTTCAATCACCACAGCTTCGTGATAGACAATACTAGCTCCCTGATAAAGAGCTAGATGCACTTCTGGCAATGTTGCAACGGTTCTTCCTTCCAAAGGATTGATAAGCCCAAAGCCTTCAATTTTGACTGAAAGGCATGGATAAAGACAATCCTCTGGAAAGGTAAAGCTAATATCTGCCATTGCAATAGGCAAATAGGTCGCTTCTTCGTATTCTTTTAAGAGTTTTTGAAAGTGTTGTATCATGATTCTAGTCCTGTTAAATCTACTGGAATGCGCTCGTATTTCTCATAAGGATCGCCAAAGTCACCGACTTGAATGAGATTCATAGCCGTTGGATATGCGTTCTTAAAGTCGATGTCGATGAAGGTATAGCCATCAGCCTTGCCCACATGGTAACTTGAATTGAGCCCTCCCATGTAAGAGCGGTTGGCTAGAGCTTCGTATTGTTTGTATAGACTATGCTTACGATCAAACTGCATGTCATGTGTCTCTGCACCCGTTGTCTCTTTACTGTACTGAATGAAATCGTTTGTTGTAGCACTTGCAAGAGTGAGGAAGAGCTTTTCACTTTCACCGTTGATTCGATTGAGCATGTACTGAAGTTTGATGAAGAGCTTAAGTGTCACTTCTGCATCACGAATGGCGTACTCAATAAATTGCTCAGGATCTTGTTGTAAGAGGTCGTACATATTTGACTTCATCTCAGCTTCTAAGGCAATTTTCTCAAAGCCACTTAGGAGGGTTGATGCCATAGCTAGCGATTTATAACCATCGGGAAGAAGTAACATCGTATCGCTTACATCGACCCAACATTCAACACGTCTGCCATTCTCATCTACAATTTTTGTTTTTAACGGTTTGCGAGTGACCATACTCTTTCTGATAAACTCAAACTTCATGGTGAACTCTTTTTTATCTCGAAACATTGCCCATTCAGCACTAAAGTAGTGCGCTATAAAAATGATGCGATATCCTGCTAATTGTGAAGGCAAAATATGGGCTTCGTTAAACACTTTATTAGTAAATTCTCCCCAACTGAAACGCTCGTTTTGGTTGAGATCGGGAAAAAGAATTCCCGATTTATAGGTGCCGTCAAATAGGCTATAAAGCGCATATTGATATGACAGGCACAGATTATTGTTCACGGTAAAGTTACTTTGATACTCGGTGTCAAATCCAATCAGGATAAGTTTCTTACCTGTCCCCCTCCCAGAGGGAATGTCACCATCTGGGAAGTCTGTTAGCCAGTTAATCACTGGTAGGTCTTTTGCCTTCATTAGTTTAACTCCAACGTTGTTCTTTGTAGCTTTTTATTGGCTTTCTTCGCTTCTTTAACTCTGTCATCTTCAATCAAAAACGTGAATAGAGCATCAAGAACACCTCTCTCAAGCTCAATGTACGTTTTGCTAAGGACTTTCTTTGGGTCAAAGCTTTTGCCAACCTCACCAGTAAAGACGATGACGTGGTAACAATCATCGGCTTTAACAATTTTAAGAGCTTTTCCTGCACTGGCTGCTATGTCCTTCGAGCCTTCATAGCCATCACCCAATAGGTAATTGAATGCTTCTGCCTTTTGGCTCTCTTTTGCTATTTCCAGCATGCTTTCTTTTTTAATGCGATGCCTCTCGCCTGTTGTTGGCACCTCGATTATGAAAAACTCTTTAGCTTCTCTGCTAAATTTGTCCACGTTAATGGCGTGAGAAATGTTTCCCTTGTTAAAACTAAGCCCATCGGCTCTTGTAGTCGCTTTGACCACGTCTGTTGTTTCTGGCATCTTCTGCCTCCTTGCGTTAAATTTGAGAAGGTCATTTTTGAGCTTCTCGAGTGAAAGTATGGCATCAAAATCAATGGTTTTTATCGCTTGAAACCCCTTCTTTAAGGGCTTTTTGTAGTGTGAGTGTCATTGGGTAAGATGTCTATTGGAAGGTGTGGAACCAAATGGCTCTCTAATCTTTGAAAATGGTATAATATTTTTAAGTAAAAGGTTGAGAATGAAAGCAAAAAAAGAAAATACTGAAAAATTATGCAAAAATTATAGAGTATCAGAAGAGCAAAAGATGCGGATATATTTCTGCCCGTATTGTAAAATGCTGTATTCAGATCCAGTGCTAAAGCATCAATTTAAATTTAATTCACACACTAGCAAATTTAAGTGTTTATCATGTAACAGCCCTTACTTCAATAATAGTACCTATGATGAATTGGCTAAGAGCAAAGACCCAATTCGTTTAAAATCTCGAAAGTATCACTTGGGTAAAAGTGTAGAAGAGCCCAATGTTAGGAATCAAGAAAAAGTAAACAAATTGGTTTCAAATGATATTTTGGCTCTAAAAGATAAGGGCTTTTCCAATCGTGAGATTCATCAAATCACCCATTACTCTCGGCATAAAATCAATGAAGTAATTACATCAAGTATGACACCAGAAAATGATGAAATGAGTATTGAAGAGTTTTTTAAAGAGTGTTTATCCTCAGAGCCTCCTGTTAGCAAAAAAGAAAAGATAAATATCGTTGAAAAGGCGCTCGAATATGGGTGTCCTTATTCTGTCATTAGACAACTGGTACCCATGCGAAAAATCGAAATTACCAATATAGCTATTAGATTAGGCTTTGAAGTAGAATCAGAAAAAAAAGTAGAATCAGAAGAAAGTAAAGTTGAAGAAAAAAACAATGCAAGAAAAAATATGGCTATTAACAAAGGACAAAGGAAGATAAAAATCATTGACAATGGGTTTGAGAAAAAAGTAGTCATCACTACTCGAGAAAAAAAATAAGCACTTATATCCCCCCGTGTTCTTAGTGAACCATAAAAAGAAGTGAACTATCGACCTTGATAGCCGACGGTTCACTTCTCTAAAACGCCTATCTCATAGGGCTTTGAAACACTTTCAACCTTTGACCGTGCCAAATCTTGAGCCTTTTATGTGCCAAACAAGCCACTTTTTGACTAAAGTTGATATTGGAGTAGCTTGTCTAAAATCTCTTTTGACACGATCTTCGACTCAAGTATCAAGCTTACTCCGAAATCATTGTCAACCAAAATAACGATCTCCATGACATTTTCTTTTTGCTCTATCAATTCGATATGCTCAAATAAACTATCATTAAAAGAGGGCAGTTGACATTTTGAAAAAGGAAGAGGGTTTTTAAGGAGTTCATCGAAGTGTTCAATGATGATGAAGTAGCCATGCTCAGGATAGACAAAATCACTGGGTAGTCTATCGAATGAGTAGATGGCATATTCTTTTAACGCAGGGTTCTTTATTAGGCTTATATCGCCTTTATTTAAAAGCTCTATCATGGTTCAATCTTTTTAGTGTGATGGCTCAAAGTTTGGCGAGCAGACATGATGGCAATAATGGCTAAAGCGGTGCATCGAATTATGATGCACATTGTTGTTTGATTCTTCATTTGTAATTCTCCTAAGAATTGAATTCCAATTTAGAATATATGCTTTCAATTTTCAAAGATACGAAATAATTGGGTGTATAATAAAGGGATAGTAAGATTTTCTTGAGGATACACAATGAGCCGATGTGTGAGTATGGATGAAGTTGTTAACTGTGCTTTAGGCGCAATAATTAACGCCCATAACGAGTATTTAAAATGGACTGATGGTGAGTGGCTTTGGAATGCTCCTGAATATTTCATAACTGTAAGAATTGCAGAGAGTATTGCAAATTTAGAGAAAAAGAAGTTTGTAACCATGGAAGATAATGTTAGCTACATTTTGGATCATGCTCATGCAAAAGGAAGTGGAAGAATACATTCGGATATTAGAACAAAAGGTAGATTTGATGTTGTCTTATGGTGGGCAGATGGTCTGACACCAAGAGCTGTAATTGAAGTAAAAAATGGAGTTCATATTTTTAAAAAAATTGAAGAAGATTTAAAGCGTATTAAAGAAGTTTTAAAGAGAAAGACTACAAATTCAAAAATACAATTTGGGGTTATTGCTTTTTATATTTCACAACAATATAAGAACACTGCCAAAGATAAATTGCAAAAGCAAATTAATAATATATTTATGCAAGCAAAAGCAATTGTCGGAGATATCTTTAAAATTGAACAATATGGGCAAGATTTAATTTTTTGTGAAGATGATCAGAATGCGTATTGTCCCGTAGTATTCTTAATTAAAAGATAGGTCGCTATTTAGTGTTTTCTTCAAAGAAAGCTGCTATAGGCACATTTAGAATTTTACTGATTTTCTGTAAGTGTTCTATATTGAAGTGCTTATTGTTGGTATAAAGTTCAGCGGCAGATACTAAGCTAACGGATTTATAACCCATTTCAAGTGATAACTCCAACTGCGTTAATCCCTTTTGAGTTCTAAACTTCTTTACATTCTTTCCAATAGTTTTATAAAGGTTAATAGCCTCTTCATCGGGAAGTGAACGCTTAGTCATTTTTTAACCTACTATAGTAAATTTTTTGACCAAGTTTAGTTATAATACATTTTTCCATCAACCCACTACAGTGGGTTTAGATGGGTATTCCAAATCATGTAGGAGTTTAAAATGAGGATTTTCAATGTTGGGTGGATTGTATTCACAATGATGATTGCAGTCTTAGGTTACACAATCTATGGAGCGTTTACTAATACGGGCTCTATTCTTTCCACTTTAAAAGCTTCTGGTGGCGTATTTGCCTTTTTAAGTATTGGGTACATCGGTGCTGTTGTTGGTAATGCTATACGTTTGTATGCAATGCCTGATTTATACTTTACAGATGGCACACTCTGGGGAGCTTTTAAAGCAAGATTCTTCTGGCAGCATGTGCCACAATTGGCAGGTTTCTTCATTATTTATATTGTGATTATGAGAGTTCTTGTAGCAAGTTAAAAATTACTAGATATTAAGTGATTTTGGTACTAAAAGAAGTACCTATCGAATCTGTTTGATTATATTTTGGTATATGTGTTGAAGTGAAAGTCAATCAATATTAGTTGGTGACTTCACTTCTTTTGAATTATTTGATATAAAGTGTCAGTTCCTAAATGCTTTTATTTCTTCACATGCACCTTTGTTACCTAAATTACAGGATTTTGCAAAGGCTTCTTTTGCTTGTGAGCTATTTTGTTCTATTCCTTGATCTTTCGCATTAATAATCCAAGATTCTTGCAACCGACACTTGAAGTATTTTTACTATTACAAGACTTGGTATAAAAATAAATGGCTTTTTCATAATTTTGGGTCACGCCTAGACCTTTTTGATATAGGACTCCAAGATTATTACATGCCTCTGTATATCCTTTATTACAAGCCTTGAGATAAGGGTTAACTGCTTTTTCATAATTTTGTGGTATTGCTAATCCATTTTCGTAAAAAACGCCAATGTTATGGCAGCCTATTGCATGTCCAGTGTCGCAAGCTTTAGTATAAAATTCAAATGCTTTAAGAGTATCTTGTTTTACACCACTTCCTCTATAATAGATAAATCCAAGATTGTAACATCCTACAGATCCTCCATTGCTACAAGCTTTAGCGTAAAAATCAACTGCTTTTTCATAATTTTTTGTTAAGCCTAAGCCATTTTCGTACAAAACTCCAATATTGCTACACGCTGACATATCTCCACCATTACAAGCTTTGGTATAAAGTTCTAATGCAATAAGGTAATCTTGTTTTACTCCTTGCCCATTAGCATAGATATTTCCTAAGTTATAACAGCTAAAAGCATCATTTTCATTACAAGCTTTAGTATAAAATTCAGCAGCTTTAACAAAATCTTGTTTTATTCCTTGTCCTCGTTCATATAAAACTCCAAGATGATAGCATCCAGTAGGATTCCCATTATTACAATCTTTAGTATATAGCTCAAGTGCTTTATCGAGATTCTGTTCATACAAAATTTTAAGATTATGGCAACCTTCTTGATCTCCACCATTGCAAGCTTTGGTATAAAAATCAGATGCCTTCATAAAATCTGGATTAACCCCTTTCCCACTTGTGTACAGAAGACCGAGATTATGGCAACTGAAAGCAATCCCATCATTACAAGCTTTAGTATAGAACTCAACAGCTTTATCAAAATCTTGTTTTGTACCTTGCCCTCGTTCATACAAAATTCCAAGATTGTAGCATCCTTTCATATCTCCACCATTACAAGCTTTAGTATATAACTCAGCAGCCTTAACAAAATTTTGTTCTATTCCTTCACCTTTGGCATACAAGAACCCAAGATCGCTACATCCATTTGATGAATCGTTGTTGCAAGCTTTAGTAAAAAGCTCAGCTGCTTTGGTATAATCTTTTTGTTTTGCTGCTTCTATCCCCTCATCGGCACTATTAGCCATTAAAATATTTGACAATATAAACAATATTAAAACTAAAAACTTTTTCAAAATAACTCCTCTTGTATTAATTCTTAATACTCATTTGCCGTAATTGTAATAAATTACAACTTAGGATATTAAATTGAGATGCAGAAAACTCTTATAAGAACTTTTTATAAATAGAATTGCGCTTCATTTGACAAGTGTTATTATATAAATTTAGTCAATTTTCCTATTCAAAGGCTCATCCATACTCAGCTTGATTTTATACTAGGAACGGGTGCAGTGCCTTTAAAATTTGGCTCAAAAAAAGACCCAATAAAAATGCCTAAAGCACGACTCAGTAGGACTTCCGATAGACTCTGTGTCTCGTATTATCAAACTCATAAGCCGGAGGTCGAGGGTTCGAGTCCCTCTCTTGACACCACTCAATCTTCACAAATCCTTATTCTATCGAACTTTTCAACAACTCATCTATAACTTTTAATTATTGTCTCTGGAGTCGGAGGTCTTAAATTTTGACCCATTTTTGACCCATTTTTGGCACAATTTGGCTCACTTTTGGCTCAGAAAAATAGTCTGCTTTTATCTTCACCTTTTTGTTTATATCATCAACGTATGGAATGGAAAAGATTTTTAAGATTTTTGTAACCCGTTGACCCGCAGTTTATAATTTTTGAATTGGTTGATTGGTTATCGATTTAGTGAAAATTAGCAATTCAAAAGTTTATAATTTAGCTTTAACCCCTATTTTGATATTTCCCAAAGCAATATCAAAAAAAAGTAACGCCCAAACCCCTATTTTTTTGCTCTTTACCTAGCAGTTTGGGTATTTTTAATACGGACTTAACTTATACCATTAAAAAAATTATAAAAATTAAGTCTTTTTTTGTTAGTCTTTTTTGGTTTTGAATAAACTTGATTTTTATTAAAGGCTAAGTTCATGGAGATAAGAAAAATCGAAATTCTGGAAGCTGATAAAAATAGAAAAGGCGATTTATTTGGAAGACTCATGGGTGATTTATTCCAGTCTTTAGGCTATACTCGCCCCCGCCTAAATATTCATAAATCAGGTAGAGAAATTGATATTGAAGCGTATCATAGAACAGAAAAAAATTTGCTATAGCTGAATGTAAAGCACATGAAGAAATGATTGGAGGTGCAGATTTAAATAAATTTGCAGGTGTTTTAGAAGCTGAAAAAAATAAATTCAAAAAAATAGATATATATAAAGATTGTTCTTTAGTTGGCTATTTCATTTCTATCTCTGGCTTTAAAGAAACAGCTATAGAACAAGAGCGAGAGAACAATGACAGAATGATCTTGATTAACACCGCGCAGATTGTTCAAGAGTTAATTCAAGGTAAGATCATTGTATCAATGCCCAAAGCTACTTCTCAAATACCTATGATTGAAAATATAAAGTTGTTGGAATATGCAGATTTAATTGCAAGCGATATAGGTTGGATATGGGTATTTTACTGTGGAAACCATCAAAAAGTTACGCATTTTTCCCTGATACATGCAGAAGGGAATCCTTTAGTAGATGATCTTGCAAAAAAAATTGTAAGTGTTGATAGTACATTAAACAAAAACTTTGAAGGATTAGAATATTTACATCCTAAAATTGGTAAAGATACAAAAGCATTAGTTTTGGATGCAAAAGAAAAATATTTTAAATATTTGGAAAATGAGTGCGGTGAAATACAATTTGAAGGATTACCAACAGATAAAGATGCTGGCTCAGTTAAAGTAAAACTAGAAAATATATTTGAACCCCTTCATTTGGAAGAAATTGAAGATTCTAACGAAAAAAAAGATGATTCTTTATCGAAAGATACTAGAAAAAGTTTTGGCAGTATTTTAAAAAAAAATAATAGGTTAGCAATTTTAGCAAAGCCTGGTGGCGGAAAATCAACTTTACTCAAAAGACTTGCAATTGCTTATTCTCATCCAGAAAAAAGAAAATTAATTAAAGATAGTCTACCGAAAAAAGAGTTTTTCCCTATTTTTATACGATGTAGAGAACTTGGAAGTAAAGTTTCTTCAACTATTACAGATATTATTTATGACATTCCTAATAGAGCAGAAATTAATGACTCCCTTGATGGATTTAAAATTCTTGTTTCAGATGCACTACAAAGTGGTAGAGCTTTACTTTTAATTGATGGGTTAGATGAAATTTCTCTTGACCGAGATAGGATCAATTTTGTGACTCAATTACGAAAATTTTTGTCAACTTATCCTAATTTAAATATTATAACGACTTCAAGAAAAGCTGGATTTAGGGCAATTGGTGGAATTTTAGCTGATTACTGTAAACAATATGAAATTGCCAATTTGAGTAAAGATGAAATTCGAGAATTGTCACAAAAATGGCATAAAGCTATTATTGATGATTCACTCAAAACAATGAATGAATCAAATGAACTAGTAGATCAAATCTTGAAAGATAAAAGAATTACAGCATTAGCAGAAAATCCTTTACTTTTAACAACTTTATTGTTTGTTAAACGATGGGCAGGGTATTTGCCAACAAAAAGGCATATCTTATATCAGGAAATGATTAAATTATTATTAGTAACTTGGAATGTTGAAGGACATGAACAATTAGATATTGACGAAACTGAACCTCAACTAGCCTTTGTTGCTTATTGGATGTCTACAAAAGGTAAACAAACTCTTACAATCAATGAGCTAAAACAATGTTTAATTGAAGCAAGAAAAGAAATGCCGGATATTTTATGTTATACCAAAATCAGTCCGGCAGATTTTATTAAAAGGGTTGAATCAAGAAGTAGTTTATTAATTATGTCTGGACATAAACAACTTGAAGATATGTCAATTGTGCCAATTTATGAGTTTCTTCATTTAAGTTTTCAAGAATATTTAACAGCAATTGCAGTTGTATCTAAATATGTGCCACAAAGTTTACAAGAAAAAACAAATTTAAGTATTTTAGAGCCTTATATTTTGAGTGAAAACTGGAAAGAAATTGTACCTATCGTTACAGTGTTAGCAAAAAGGGATAACGTAGAGCTAATTGAATATTTAATAACTAAATCTAAAGAATCTGCAAAAATCACACGTAAGGATAGAAGAAAACCTATATCTGAAAAGTATCGATATGCTCCAACTTTACTTGGTAATTGTATTGCAAATGAAATTCAAATTAATCCCAAGTTGTTAAACGAAGCATTAGAGTGGTTTGCAAAAAATAGATACAATATTCTTAATATTGAGAATACTATAGAAATTATTATCAATAGTAAATTTTCTAAAATATTTGAAGAGCTACTGCAAGCATTATTCTTTCGCGAATATCAAGACCAATATTTTTCATCTATAGGATCTTTACTTGCTGAAGTATTTATTTTAAAAATACAACATGATGGTGACTGTTGTGTTTTAAAGAAAATAAAGCAATTAATTGCTAGCAATTGTAAAGAAGATCAATGTTTAGGTATATTGGCTTTAATGGAATATGCTTTTTGCTTTGAAAGAAAAGACATAGAAAACTGCTCTGAGGCAATATACCAAAAAACTATTAATGAAATTCTGCCAAATTTATTACAACTGATTAAATTAAAAGATGACCATTATTTTTATACAATTGCTTGGGCAATTGCATGGATTTATAAAGGTGACCATTCTTTTAACATTGATGACGAGTTGACTTGTGAATTAATTTCTACTTGGTTATCGCGAACAGAGCATAACTTGTGTCGTGTAACTGCTTGGGCAATTGATGAAGTATTTTTCCCAACAAAACAAATTGTAGACTATTTACATAGTATTCAAAACGTGGAAGAAAAAATTAGAAATAAGTTCCAAGCCGCGGACAATGAATATGATCAATTGATTGCCATATGCTTAGGTGTAGAACTAAACATTGAATGGGAACCTGTTGAAGTGCAAACTATATTCAATGAGCTAAAAAGTAGGCATGACCATAACAAGATGTACGAATATTATTTTGAGAAGCTAGGATTAAAACGTATAAAAGAGTAAAGTGCTAGTTAATAATATTGTTTTCAATATCATTAAAAGACTTGTTGAGTAAATTTTATGGAGTAATATACTAAGACTTTTATTTTCACTAAAGTGATTTTTTCACATATGAACTCTTTATTATGCATGGTTTAATTTTTAGTGATATGACCATGCCCATTCTTTAAAAACCTACAATTATGAAAATAATAGGGGTCGGAGTTAAACTTTTAACTTCTAAATTCGCACTTGTTTTATCGAAAATAATAGACCCGTCAGAACTCAACATCCAACGGGTCAACGGGTTAACACTTACCTAAAAAACTCCCTACCACACCTACGCAAACAACCTATCAATCCCCTTATTAATATTCGCAACAGCCATCAAGCCATTTTTAACGTAGAAATCCATCGTTGTAGAGAGCTTTTGATGTCCTAAATATTTTTGAGCAAGTGTGATTGGCAGGTTCTTCTCAACAACAGAACTTGCAAAACTGTGACGAGTGGCGTAGAGAGTTTTGTAAGTGATGTTTAAACGCTCTAAAAGGGGCTTTAAATACGTTTTAACGACGAAGTAGGGTTGCAAAGTTTGCTCGTTAGGAAACACCCACAAATTACTCTTTGCCGTTGCTTGTGAAGTTTTAACGCTTCTTTAACAGGCACAGGCATGTGGTGATTTACATTTTAATTCTCTACTTTATTACTTTCAATATTGTTCAGTTCTAGGCTCCACTTGAGCGATGCTGAAAGAGAAATCTTTACACTCGTCAGTGGGCGCAAGATACATTAAGTGTTTATGAATGATTTAAGAATTTTACTTATACTATCGGTATCTATTTTATTAGATATTGATATATTTTTTAAGGTTATAGCGTATGAAAATACTCTCTATTTTAGGTGCTGGCTGGTTAGGATTAGAACTTGCTCACACACTGAAAGACCACTATACTATCAAACTTGCTGCGCGCAATGAAGAAGCGCAACGCATTCATATAGACTTAGGCTTTAAATCTTATGTCTTAACGGAAGGTGTGTATGATAACCTGGATGTATTACTCTCGTGTGAGTACCTGTTTATCAACTATCCTCCATCCAAATTTAAGGATTATCTTCATTTTATAAAGAGACTCTCTCAACACCCAGCTTTTTCAACCGTTGAAAAAATATTTTTTGTAAGTTCGTCTTCTATTTACCCTAAAATGCCTGGCGTTTATAATGAAAACTGTGAGATATCATCTTCATCAAATCCGTTATATTATGAAGCAGAAAAGAGCCTTCATGGAAACGCACAGGTTATTTTTCGATGTGCTGGGTTAATGGGAGCTGGTCGCATTGCTGGTAAATATTATTCCAACAAACCTGTTAAGGATGGAAAGAGCCGCGTGAATCATGTTCATCAAATGGATGTCATTCGCGCTGTTATCTTTGCAATAGATCATCATCTTGAGGGAATTTTCAATCTATCTGCTCCCTTGCATCCTACAAAAGAGGAACTTTATCGCTATCAGTGTGCGCAGTGTCAGTTGATTTTCCCTCTTTTTATAGAGAGCGTAGAGTCTAAGCAACGCATTATTGAGGGCAGAAAGCTTGAAGACCTTGGATTTGAATATCTTCATAAAAATCCGATGGAGTTTATTGACTAACGCCTTGTTAAAAAATAGTATTCAACTATAATTTAACAGTTAAATAGCGCTCTTAAAAGATTAAATATGACTATATCAGTGATTACTAAAAAGGGTGGCGTTGGTAATGTATTATTAGTCTGCCTGAAGAGATTCAATCTAAAAGAGTGATGGGGAATGCGTCTTTAAAGAGTCTATGTCACTTTTGTTCAAACATTTGCAAGTCGTATTATGTTGTACTAATATGCTGTGGATCAAAATAAATTTTAAAATAGTTTTTCGCTTCTTCATGAGAATATTTAAGTTGATAGTGATGTTTTATAATAATCGTGTTGGAGATGTAAAGCCCTAATCCCAAGCCGATACTGGTACTTTCTACATCACGGTTAAACGCTTTTGAAAAATCTAAACGCTGATCTGGAATTGGTTCACCTGTACTGCAAATACTAATATGATCAAGATGGATATCTACACTGACATTGTCTTTAGAATATTTAAGCGCATTATCGAGCAAATTTTTAATGCTAGTGGATAAAAGCTCAAAATCTGCTAGGATAATGGGGGTTACCTCTTGAGAATGAATGCAAATACGTTTGGTATCATGAATCAACAAAAGATCAATTGCATGATCTAATATATCGACTAGGCGATACTCCTTAGCAACCAGAACCCATTCGTTTGAAGCAAGTTTTTCAACTTTAACCATCTCACCTAACAAAATCTCTTGTCGTATAAAAATTTGTCTTAATTGCCCTTTGAACTCATCGTCTTTAATAATACTTGCAAGCATTTTGCCTTTCATAACAGGGGTTCGCAGTTCATGAAGAATATTGCGTAAAAAAAGTGTTCGTGCCTCTTTTAAAAGATGAATCTTTTTCATGGCAAGGTTAAATTCTGTTGCAATTTCACCGAGCTCATCTTTGCTATCGACGGGAATTTCTTCGGAGAGATTGGCATCTCCAAAAGCGCGAATAGCACTTTTCAAACTTCGTAAGCGTAAGAGTTTACGCAATACAATAATAAAAAATAGAATGATGACCGTGTTGATGGTTCCCCATAAAACCCAAAGACGATTAAGTGAAAAGTTTTCTAAATTTTCAAGGGCAGGTCTGTCATCCATGGAAATAACCTCCTGATCAGGAGAGGGAGCAATGCCGGCTAAAAGCATTATTTTGACCATTGATTTTTTAGGAGGCGGTGGATCACGTGGAACAAAATAGAGTTTTTCTTGATATAAAACCATATCGCAATAAGAATCTTCAAGAATCTTTTGCCCCTTTTGTCGTATCTCACTTTTATTGACATCGCTGAGTTTGATTCCAAGTTTTTGAAGCATAGCGTCACGATCACTTGGTTCGTCTCCAATGGTACGCATACCCATCATAAAGCGCTGAAATGTAAAGTAGCGTAAATCTGCAATCTGTCTTTCATACTCAACAACAAATGAAAAATTGATAATAGCTAGAAACAGAATGAAAAAGAGTGAGACGAGTTTAATAATGGAAAGATTACGCATTGATAAACTTATACCCAACCCCTCGAACAGAGAGGATAAAACGAGGATTTTTAGGATCATCGCCTATTTTTTGACGAATACGACCAATAATGACATCAATGCTTTTAAGTCCACTTTGAAATTTGATAGAATTAATATTTAACAGTAACTCTTCTCTAGAGATCACATATCCTTCTTTATGGAACATAAAAGAGACAATGTCATATTCGGCCTTAGTGAGTTGGAGCTCTCTATTATTACGCTTAATGATATGCTGATTTTCATCAATGCTAAAAACATCGGTCGATCTATTGACAAGAATACCTCTTCTAAGAATCGCGCGTAGTCTAAATGCTAACTCAATGGGTTCATAAGGTTTAGGTAAATAGTCATCTGCTCCTAGTTCAAAACCAATGATCTTATCAACGGTATCCGATCTTGCCGATGAAATAATAATAGGAAGATTTGGAAACGATGTTCTTACGGTACGGCAGACTTCCAACCCATCAATTTGAGGGAGGGAAAGATCCAAAACAAGGGCATCAAAGGTTTCATGCTCTAAAATTTTAAGCCCCTCCACGGGATGATATGCCATCACTGTTTCGACTTCTTCTGTTAAAAG
>DBTO01000187.1:0-29300 GCA_002307095.1 Sulfurospirillum sp. UBA1314 | reverse complement strand
ATCATGGACTTATTATACCTCTAAAATTATAAAACTAAAAAAATAAATTCAATTATTTTTAAAATAAATCATTAATCCCAAAAATACAAGACGATTTTTTAAATGTTACATTAACGTATTTTAGGAGTAATTTGAGCATTTTAAACCAACAAAGAAGGGGAAGAGCGTCAATTTTTAGATTCTAAATAAACGTAAAATATACAAATTTGTAACTATTTTGAATTGTTACCAACCATTTACTGCTTATTGGATGCTTTAGTGTTAAGATTGGGGTAATTGAATAATTTCCAAATGGATAAAGGAGGAATTTATGAATCAATCACCCATAACCTTTAGCACTGAACTAAAGACAAAAATTGTTCTTGAAGTGTTACACGGAAAACCTAGCGTCATAGATATTGCGACTAAGTACAGAACAACCGTTGAAAATATTTTGATGTGGAAACAACAATTCTTAGCCAATGCTACACAGATATTTGAGACGCAAAGATCTATGCAAGCATTAGAAAGAAGGATTAAAAAATATGTTAAAGAGAATAAAAAATTAACATTTATGGCGGAAAAAGTTACGACAGAGCGAGATTTGGTATGTCGCACGTTGCAAAGCTTATCTATCGCGCACAACAGAAGGTTGATGAATTCGAGAAGTCACACGTTAGAGATTAGAAAACAGCGTGAGGTCATTGCCTTAGATTATTTATTGATTAGCTAAATATTTATCCATAGATATATGTTTACATGTAAACTATAATTTAGTTGGTTTTGCGAGGGAAAGATCATGTAAGAGATAGGGATGAATCTTATTTTGATCATCGTGTTTTTGTTTTGCTTGCAACTCCAGCATCTTCATAAGTTTATGTACTTTATTGACACCAATACGATACCCCTCTTTAATCAGTTGCTGATGCATCATCCGGTAACCGTAAGTAGAGGAGATGGTCGTATGAATTTCTTGAATTCGATTGATGATTTTTGCGTCTTTATCATCGGTTTGTTTGGGGGCATAATAAAGAGAAGTTCGATTCAAGTTGATAATTTCACATTGCCTAGCAATCGAGAGCTTGCTGTATTGTGTATCAATGAGCTTCTTTTTTACAGCAACATCGAGTCCTTGAAGTTTCGTGATAGCAGCATCTCTTTCAGAAGTTAGATTACTGAGTTTGGCGTTTAGTTTTTCATTCTCTTTTTTGAGTTTGGTAAGTTCGGCTTTGGAAGATTTCGTTGAGTCAGTAGCTTCAAAAGCCAGAGCAGCATTGTCTAAAAAAAGCTGTTTCCAATTAAGAATATTTTTAGATGTAATAGCATATTTAGTGGCTAATTGTGAAATGGTTACTTCCCCTTGAAGCGCTTCGAGCACAACGTTCGTTTTAAACTCAGTTGTAAAAGATGAACGTTTTCTATTCATAATAACTCCTTCTACATTCCACTTTAAAGTGTCAAAAACGTAATGAAAAAACATTACATGTAAAATACTTTAAAAACAAGATCACTGGAACAATCTTACCAAATTTTCAATAATTTTAAATACCTCACTAGTATTCAATCAATGCGAATAAGAAAATAAAATGAAAAAATGTTTATATAAAATTATATATTACGGTAATTGTAGCACTAAATTTTTGAAAATTACTAAAAATTTATGATTAATTTTTAATTATAAATACTTTAGAGAATTATTGAACAAAATAAGTAATTTATTTTTATATAAAAATTGATATAGCAAAGCATGGAATATATTTAAAGAATATTAAATAAATAAAATATGTCTTGACAAAAGGTGGCAATGAAGCATATAATGACACAGATGAATCGATAAATCTAAACAGAAACATATCATCATTGTATCTGTTTATAAAAGAATCTTATGACCAGAGGATTCTTGGGTAAATGTGTTAAGAGGGTGAATTTAGATTTGATAGGTAAAGGATTGAAAATGGATATGACTCAAAAGGTCTCGTTACAAAGCTTGGATGAAGCTATGGTAAAAATTCATCAAAGAATAGTGTCCGAACCTGCCTATAGAACCGTTCTTTTCAAGATGCTTGCTTTCTGCCAAGAAACACACTCATCGGTTGATATAACAGAAGAAGTGTGCTCTTATCCTGAGATGAAGGCTTCTTTGCAGCCTGATTCACTATTGCTCTCATGGTTGATTGAGTGCGATGGAATAGAGGAAGTGGTTTTGGCGGATAGTGAAAAAAAAGAGCGTATGTTCCGTACGACGATAGCAGGAAAAGCGGTATTTGACAAGGAAAATAGTGGCAATAAGATCGCCACATTATTCATGCAAGAACCAGCTTATGTGAGTGTCTATAAGCAAATTTTAGGCGCGTGTGTTTTTCCTAAAAGCAGAGCAGAAATTGAGACGATGTTGCGAGGCAATCCAATTCTTGAAAGTCCGAAAATCTATGCAAACTATTTCATTGAAACACTTGAAAATGCCGGCGGTTTGGAGTGGAGAGACAGATGGCAAACGACGCGTATGGGTATAAATGCAGTGAGTGAAAATGGATCATTGTATACGCATACAGCCAATCTTCATTCCTAATGATTGACCCTATAAGGAGAAATTTATGGAAAAAATAGAACAACCAGCGCTCGGGAGAAGAGATTTTCTCAAGACAACTGCTGTTATAGGTGCATTTGGAGCACTGAGCAGTTCGTTCTCAGGCGGACTTGTTCCACGGGCGAATGCGGCCAGTGAAACTGCAATTGCCAAAGAACGTTCCGGAACAAAAATTATTAAGACGAACTGTCGTAGCTGTACTGCCGATTGTGGTGTTTTAGCACATGTGAGAGATGGTCGTGTTATCAAACTTGAAGGAAATCCAGAATTTGAGAGAAGTGAAGGTGCTTTATGTGCTAAAGGCTTATCTGGAATTAATGCACTGTATCATCCTCAACGCAATAAATATCCAATGAAACGAGTAGGTGCGCGAGGTGAAAATAAATGGATGCGTGTTTCTTGGGATGAAGCATTGGATGATATTGCTAAAAAATTGATGGAAATCCGTGAAAAATATGGAGCAGAAGCAGTCATGGGAAGTACGGGAGGTGGTGGAAATCCAAACTTCCTCAGTTGCTGTCGTTTTTGCGATGTTTTTGGTACACCCAATTGGTTTGAACCAGGGGCTTCACAATGTTATATGCCTCGTCAAATGGTGTATCAAATGATGTACGGTGGAGGACCTGCTGGAAATACGAGTTTAGGAGATTCTAACTGTATAGAAGCCTATTTTTACGATGACATTAAGATGAAAACGTTTGTACTATGGGGAACAGATCCATCGTATAGTGGACCTTCTCAAGCAGGGCGTGCTTTAGTGGAACTTCGTGCGCGTGGTGTTCAAACCATTGTTGTCGATCCACGTTTTACCCCGGATGCTGCTAAGGCAGATATCTGGTTGCCAATTCGTCCTGGGACGGATGTTGCGTTGATGATGGCATGGATCAAGTATATTATTGAAAAAAATTTGTATGATCTTGATTTTGTCATGAAATGGACGAATCTTCCTTACCTTGTCAATACCAAAACAAAAATGTTACTTCGCGAGAGTGATCTTATCGCTGGTGGACGTGCGGATACCTTCATTATTTGGGATAAAAAAACCAATGCAGCTAAGTCCATTTCGTATCCATGGGATGAAAATTTAGAGCCTGCGTTAGAAGGTACTTTTAGTGTTGAAGGTCTTACATGTAAAACAGGTTTTAGCCTTCTCAAAGAGCGCGTAGAGCCGTTTACCATTGCAAAAGCAGCGGAGGAGTGTGGCTTAGAAGCGCACAAGATTGAAAAAGCAATCAATATGTATGCCAAAAATACGCCATCAGGTATTGCGTTGGGGGTTGCAACCGATCATAATGTGAATTCAGCTCAAGCACCTATGTGTACAGCTGCTCTTGATATGCTTATGGGAAATGTTGAAAAACCAGGTACGGTGTTACAACGTTACGCTGGAGGTGGCATCGGCGATCTTCGTACCACGATGTTGAAAAAATTCCTTCCTGAAGAGCAGTTACGCAAACGTTTGGGGGGTATCGAACATAAAGGAATGTTGAGATGGTGGGTTGCCCAACCTGGTCCTTTATTAGAAGCAATGACAACACGAAAACCATATGGAATTCATGCGTGGATTGAACGTTCTGGCAATAAACTTGCGGTGGTTGCGGACGCTGCTAAATGGATTGAAGGGTTAAAACAGTTAGATTTAGTGGTTCATGCCTTTATGTATCCTACTTCATTTTCAGCTTATGCGGATTATCTTCTTCCTATGAATGAATGGTTAGAGTCTGATTTTATTGTTAGTTCCCACAATCGTATGTTTGCGAGACAAGCCGTTACACATCTTTGGGAAACTTGTAATGAGAGTTTTTTTTGGGCAAGATTGGCAAAAAAATGTGCTGAGCTTGGACATGAAGCATGCAAGCGAGCCTTTGATCCTAAGGAGACAGCGCCTGAGCTTCCTTACTATAACACCTATGAAGAGCAGTTAGATGGTTGGAGTAAATACTTTGGTATGACATGGGCTGAGTATAAAGCCAAAGTGCCTTTTGATTATGTTCCTTATAATGAGTGGAGACGCTATTACATTTATAAAGAGATTGATCCAAAAACAGGGAAACCAAAGGGTTTTGGAACACCATCTAAAAAATGTGAAGTGTATGGTGAGAGCTTTATAACACTGGGTCGCACCGGTCGTCCTTGGACAACGTATGATCTTCCACCATCTTCCAAAGATTATGATCCGCTTCCTTACTATATGGAGCCACCTGAAAATCCAAAATCTGAAACAGGAAAAGAGTACCCACTGGTGATGACCAATGGTCGTTTACCTATATTTCATCATGGAACATTGCGCAATAGCCCTTTTATTCGTGAAATTTTCCCCGTAGCTGAGATTTGGGTAAACCCTATTGCTGCTAAAAAATATGGAGTAGCACAAGGTGATTGGGTGTGGGTTGAATCGCTTCGTGGAAAGATCCAAGCCAAAGCACGTGTCACAGAGGGTATTCCTCCTAATACGGTTTACATGGAGCGTTTTTGGAATCCTGAAACCCTGGATAGCCCTACAAAAGGCTGGAAAGAGATGAATGTGAATGTGCTCTCCAAATACACAGGTCCTTACAATGACATGTTTGGAACGTATACGTTGCGTGGTTATCAAGTCAAGATTTCTAAAGCGGATAGCGCACCAAAAGGTATTTGGCAAAAACCGGAAGATTTCAAACCGTGGCTTCCTGAGCCAACTGACTCAACCAAAACTGTGGTTCTGTAACTTTAACAAAGGAATTTACATATGAAAAATACAATGGTTATTGACCTAGACCGCTGCATTGGCTGTTACTCGTGCGAAATTGCATGTAAGATGGAGAATGACGTTGCCTTAGGCGTTTATTACAATAAAGTGTTGACGATTGGACCAACCGGAACTTTCCCTGATATTGAACAGTATTTTCTGCCAACCATTTGTCAACAATGCTACGATGCCCCATGTGTGGGGGTCTGTCCAACGGGTGCCGCGTATAAAGCGGCTGATGGCACAGTTCTTGTGAACAAAGAGATTTGTATTGGTTGTAAGTACTGCATGATGGCATGCCCTTACGGTGCGCGTTCTTTCAACGAAGCTCAAAAAGTTGTTGAAAAGTGCACACTGTGTGGACATCTTCAAGCGGTTGGCGAAAAACCTGCCTGTGTGAAAGTCTGTTGTTCTAAAGCAAGGACATTTGGAGATATTGATGACCCAAACAGTGATCTTTCAAAAGTATTAAGAGAAGCGGGTAGTGATAATATTCATACCTTACCCGATAGTGGTAATCACCCTTCTGTAAAATATATCTTGCATCGCAAGACAGCTGCATGGCAAGCGACTCCACCCAAAGAGACATGGAGAAATAGTAATCAATCTGGACGAAAGGGAGATAAACAACATGGGTAGCGAATGGTCATTAGTCTTTTTTACATCGTTTGTTGACTTGGGGTGTGGATTNNAACCTGCTTGTGTGAAAGTCTGTTGTTCTAAAGCAAGAACATTTGGAGACATTGATGACCCAAACAGTGATATTTCAAAAGTATTAAGAGAAGCAGGTAGTGATAATATTCATACCTTACCTGATAGTGGTAACCACCCTTCTGTGAAATATATCTTGCACCGAAAGACCGCTGCATGGCAAGCAACTCCACCCAAAGAGACGTGGAGAAATAGTAATCAATCTGGACGAAAGGGAGATAAACAACATGGGTAGCGAATGGTCATTAGTCTTTTTTACATCGTTTGTTGACTTGGGGTGTGGATTGTTTGTTGCATTAGCCATTAATGAATGGTTTAGTATCAATCCACAAGTGCGATGGCGTGGTGCTATCGCAGTGCTTGTCGCATTAGCACTTGGTGGCTTATCCAGTGTACTACACTTAGGCCATCCAGAGAGAATTTTTGGAGCGTTTAGTCATCCAACCTCTGGTATTTTTATTGAGTCTTCTATGATTGCAATTACAGGTATTTGTGTGTTGGCATATATTTTTGCACTCAAACGCAATGCATCGCATCAAAATCTTAAGCTGATCACATTGATCGGCGCAATTCCTGCGGTGATTCTTGCCTTTGCAGTAGGTGACTCGTATGTTATGGCTTCGCGTCCAGCGTGGGATACGCTGGTTTTACCTTTTGCATATTTAGGCTCAGCAGCTGTTTTGGGCTGCTTTGCGTATAGGATATTGGTTGTAAGCCCTAGTGAGCATTTGATGACTCAGTTAAAATTGCTTACGCAAGGATTATTGGTTATTCAAGCTGTTTTAATGGTAGCTTATTTAGTCGCCTTATCCAATGCCCCTTACAGTGATGTCAGTAGATCAGCCACGCAGGTTTTGATGGGAGGATTTTCTGCTCTATTTTGGGGTGGAATTGTTCTTATTGGGCTTTTGATCCCTTTTGGCTTAACCACGCTTAAGAAAGAGAGTGTTGCTCCCGTCATGTCAGCAACGCTTGGATTGGTGTGTGTTTTTATTGGAGCCGCCGCCTTTAGAGTGCTGATGTTTAATTTGGGCTCTACGGTTTGGCAGTTTTTCTAAATGAGGGATGATGAGAGAGGTTTTAGCCTCTCTCATTCGTTTAACATCGCTTTATAACTTTATTAGAATTGGAAAACAGATGAATCAATTAACTGAAACTATAACCTTAATGGAAAATCGCGAAAATATGTACCAATTTTTGGGTCGGATATACAAGCTTGAAGTAGACAAAACATTGTTAGATCAAATGTCACACATGCAATTTTCAAAAGAGTGTAGCGGCAGTGAAAGTGAACTGGCTGAGGGATATCAACTGTTTGAGGACTATTTTAAACAAGAAAAATTAGACGTATTAACAGAACTTGCTGTTGACTATGCAACTGTTTTTTTAGGTGCTGGCATTGCGGATGGTACGGTTGCGTATCCGTATGAGTCTGTGTACACCAGTCCTGAGCGACTCATTATGCAAGATGCCAGAGATAAGGTACTTGCCATTTACCGTGAGAAAGGTTTGGATAAAGATGAAGCTTTGGATATTCCTGAGGATCATATCGGTCTTGAGCTGGAATTTATGGCGTATTTATGCCATGAAGCCAAAGAGGCTATAGTTTTAAAGGATTGGTCTGCGGCTGCAGTGTCACTTCAGATACAAAAAGAGTTTTTAGAACACCATCTGCTCAATTGGATGCCCGAATTTTGTGCTGACATCCAAAAATGCGCACACGTTGATTTCTACAAAGCAATTGGCACAATAACGCATGGGTATTTAGCCTTGGATATGCAAATTATTCACTATTTAAGTGAAACAATGGTGTCAAGCAATAATGAAATGGGTATCGAAAATAGCGCAGAAGATGCATCGTAATCGATCTTTTAGAATGAAGCGTAATGTATTCTAAGAAAAGAGTGAAACCATTATGAAACAGAATGAATTGTATACAAAAGAAAATACCACCAAAGCTTCAAAAAGCTTTCAACGTCGCCAATTTCTTTCTTCAAGTGCTGGTATTGTCGTTATGCTCAGTCTAGGATTTATTGGAGCACAGAGTAAAACACGAAAGTTACTTCGTCCTCCAGGAGGGCAAGATGAAGACGCTTTCATAGCGAAATGTATCAAATGCGATCGCTGTAGAAGTGTGTGCCACACGTCTGTTATTGGTGTTGCGCCTATTGAAGAGGGGTTTATCAATGCGCGAACGCCTGTGATGAAGTTTCATCTCGGGTTTTGTGATTTTTGTAACCAATGTGTTGAGGTCTGCCCCACACAAGCTCTAGTGCCTTTTGATAAACAGACGGTCAAAATAGGGATAGCAACCCTTACCGATACCTGCATTGCTCTCAACTATGGCGGCTGTACACTCTGTTTTGAAGCATGCGAGTATAAAGCGATTGCATTAGATGATCAAAAACGACCTATCATTGATGCCGACAAATGCAATGGATGTGGCGTTTGTGAAAAAATATGCCCAGCCCTTGTTTTAAGATCGTATATTGGTGGAACACTGCGTGGTATCGAAGTGAGACCCATAGCAAAAGAGGCAATCGTATGAAAAAAATTAAGGCATCCACCCTTCGTACTCTAACGATTTTAGCGTTTGTTCTGTTGGTGATCATAGGTTTAGCTTTTCACACAGGCACAGGCACTCTTTCTGCTTTTGGATATAAAACATTCTCTGCCATTTGTCCTTTGGGTTCGCTTGAAGCACAATTAGCCAGCAAAACATTCTTACCTCACATATTGATTTCTTTGGCAGTATTTGTACTGATTACGATTCTTTTGGGTCGTATTTTTTGTGCTTGGGCATGTCCTGTTCCTTTGTTTCGCAAATGGTTTCCTAAAAATAATCCAACCATAAACCATGTGGAAAAAGAAATACACGCTTCCTCTGAAAAAACTACACAGACGGTAGATTCTGGTTATTTTGTATTAGGTGGCGCTTTGGCATCAAGCTTTATCTTTGGTTTTCCTGTCTTTTGTTTGATTTGTCCTGTGGGGTTGACATTTGCGGTATTGATTGGTGTTTGGCGATTGATACAGTTTAATGAGCCAACGTGGTCGCTTCTTGCTTTTCCTCTCATTTTGATCGTAGAGTTGGCACTTTATCGCTACTCATGCAGAAAATTTTGTCCTTTAGGCGCACTGATCTCCTTGGTAAGCCGATTGAATATTTTTGCACGCCCTAAAATTGATCAAACGAAATGTATGCAAACCAGTAAAGGAGTCGAGTGTAAGCTATGTAAAAGTGTCTGTAATGAAGCGATTGATTTGCATGAAACGGTACATACTTCTACCCTTTCGAGGTGTACAAAGTGTCGTGACTGTGCAGACGTATGTCCGATGAGCGCCATCAAATTTCCTTTTTTGAGTCAAAAAAACAATAAGCACATATAGGGCAAAAGACAATGATGAGAGACACTACAAGGGTAAGCATTGCGCAAGAGCTGTGTACACGCTATTTGCATAAAGCCTCAACGTGTCAATGTTGCAGTGAAGGTTGTCCAACGGGTGCCATAACACTCACGCGGAATCATCCCATTTACGATGCAGCGCTTTGTCTGAAATGTGGAGCATGTGCGAGCATTTGTCCTATGGGTGCGATAGAAGTTCTAATGCCAAGTGATACGCAACTTGAAAAGGAAATCATCGCTAGGTCTGTTTTAAATGAGAAAATTACCTTTACATGTAAAGAATCTGAAAAAAAGCGTGAAGGGGTAATTTCTCTCAAATGCCTTGCACGGCTTGAGCCCTCTTTACTGCTTCTTGCGCTTGCAAAAGGTGCAGCAGAAGTCAAACTCATTTCAGGAGAGTGCCAAAAATGCGCTCTTAACCATACGTTGTCTTCCATTCATAAAACGATTGAAATGACACAAAAATATGCTGATCTGTGTAGCGTTCATACCTCAATAGCATTGGAATGCGTACCAACTATGTCAGATAATAATCTTACATGTAAAGATCATTCACGTAGAACATTTTTTTTAAAACTGTTTCGTCAAAAGCGTGTAGAATCATCGGTAATAACGACAAAGATCACACATGAAAATACTAAAATGCCCATACCCAAAAAACATCAACGTTTTCTTCAGTCCTTACGACTCTTGATTGGAAAAACACTTTTGATTCGCAGTACGGATGCTTTATTTCTATCTCCAACCATTGATATGACACAGTGTATTGGATGCACGATCTGTGCCAATATTTGCCCCACAGAAGCCCTTGAGACAGATGTCCATGAGGAAAAATTGAGGATTACATGTAAGCGTTCAAGGTGTGTTGCTTGTCATTTATGTGTGGATGTTTGTTTTAAAAAGGCTATCACGTTAGAAGCATACAGCGATCTTGATGCGATGCTCTCAACGCAACAAATTCTTCTGTATGAACGGCAAAAAAATGAAGATGCTTTTCCCCGTGTTGCTGAAAAAATGAGTACGCTCTTGGGCGCAAAAATTTACAATACTTAGCCTGTTTTGGGAGAAAATTTCATAGTGTAAAGAAGGAGTGTTATAAAGCTAAATCTTTAAGCTTTTCAATCGCATAATCCCTTTCAGACGTTAAAGAGGATAATTTAGAGGCAAGTTTTTCATTTTCCTTTTTAAGCTTGGCAAGTTCGGCTTTGGAAGATTTGGTTGAGTCAGTCGCTTCAAAAGCAAGCGCGGCATTGTCTAAAAAGAGTTGTTTCCAATTGAGGATATTTTTAGATGTAATAGCATACTTAATGGCTAACTGAGGAATGCTAAGTTCGCCTTTAAGCGCTTCAAGCACAACGTGCGTTTTAAACTCAGTTGTAAAAGATGAACGTTTTCTACGCATAATCACTTCCCTTATAAAACGTGAACCTAAAACCTTACATGTAAAATAATACAAAAATAAGATTGATAGAATAATCATACCAAACTTTTAATCATATTAAATACTTTGTAGATCCCTAAATATAGGCATAAAACGAAAATAGAAAGCATGTCAGTGACATCAATTCATTATTTTACTCATTCTAACATCAAAAAATAAAAAACAATTAATTTTAAACATTTATATTTAAAAAAATAGTTTTAATCAATAAGTTATTTATTCAAAAAAAAGAATATAAAAATATTAAAAATGGTCTTGACAAATGGTGGCAATTAATCATATAATGACAACGATGAATCGATAAATCTAAACAGGTATAAATCATTATTATATCTGTTTCAAGAATTTTACGGTCATAAAATTCTTGAAAAAACGTATGAAGAGTGCCAATGTGGATTTCATAGGCGGAAGATTCATAAATGGATATGACTCAAAAATTTCGTTACAGACGGTTGAGATGTAGGTAACGTATATTTTTAGTTTGGCTAGATTTAGTGTATTGCTATTCCATTTTATATCTTAAACGGGCAATGTTTAACAATGGTGATGAATAAGGATATTAAGAGGTTGTCCTTGTTCTTCTAAAAGGTTTTTTAAGGAGATAATATGAAATTAGCTAAACTTAGTTTGGTAACAATCGTAGTTGCGGGTTTAACCACCAGCTCATTTGCAGCAGATACTTTAGCAGATGCTTTTAAAAATGGAAAGATGAATGGAGAGATTAAAGCGTACTATTTTGACAGAGAAGGTTCTCCAAATTTAAGTACTGCTGCAACAGAGAAAATTAACTCTGACATTTTTACAACAGGCATTATGCTTCATTACAATACGGATGCTTTTTACGGATTTAAATTGGGTGCGACGATGCAGTCAAGTAGTTCGCCTTTTGCTGATGGCGCTATTGGCACTGCGGGTACGGCGAAAGATGATTTTAAAAATGAGATGTATGGTTCTGGCACAGTATTATCAGAAGCCTATATAGAGTATACGCTCGATAAGACATCGGTTAAAGTGGGTCGCCAATTTATAAATACGCCTCTGGTTGCAGGAAGCCCTTCACGTATTATCCTTCAATCCTTTGAAGGTGCTATGATCACCAATACCGATCTTCCACAAACGACTGTCGTCGCAGGTGTTGTTACAAAGTACCAAGATAGAACCGATTTTGCAGGAAATATTGCGGAGTTTCAAAATCTTGATTCTGCGCTTGGTTCTTATGCGTATACACTCCTTGCGATCAATAAATCGCTTTCAAATACAACGTTGACAGCACAGTGGTTAGGTATTAATGGTAATAATACAGCTACAGGTGTAGGTGATTTTTATTACCTAGAAGCGGCCTATGCGAATACACTGGGTGAATATCGATATGGTCTTGCCATTAATCATGAGTATAAAGCAACTGAAAAGTTGAATGAGAAAGATGGCAAAATGTATGGCGCGAAGGTCAGTGTAGGGTATGGTGATTTTAATACCTATGTCGCGTATACCACGATTACCAAAGATGGGGACATCAAAGGTAATTCTATGGGTGGCGGTCTTGGTGGCGGTACCCAAACAGTGTTTGCTAAAGGATTGCAAAATAAACCAGGAACTTTTACTAAAGATACGGATGCCTATTCTGTGGATGCAAATTATTACTTTAAAAACATTAATTTCAAACTGGGTGCACGATACACGGGAGTTGATGATAATGCAAACGATAAAGAGTATGCCTATACCGATATTTATACAACGTATACTTTCGTAGGCGCCCTTAAAGGATTATCGACAGATATCATGTATCAAGATTGGGGTAAAGATGCTAATGGGCATGATTTCTGGTTTAAAGCAAATTATAAATTCTAAGTCATTGTGTTTGGAATATCTTTATGAGACAGTAGTCGTTATCTGCTGTCTCTCAAAAATTGTTTGATATTTTGCCTCAAAAGGCTCAGCTCTTGTTATGTGTTTTAAAAGACAGATTTATACTTTAGGTTTTAGTCTCTTCGTAAGCGTTCTTAAAGAAAAAAACACTCAGAATGGGGGCAATCTGAGTGTTGAAATTTAACTTTGGAAGATCAATACAAAACAAATTGGCGTTTTTGTTTTGTAATGAAAGTATAAAAGAGTAGCTTTAATGGTTTGATAATCTAGTGTGAACCGAATGTTAATCACACGTGGAAACTTCTGTCCATACGTTTACATGTAAAGAGATAGTGAGGCTATTAAAGAAGTGAAGATTGCGTTGGTTTACTCAAAAAATAGCCTTGAAAATAGCGGCATCCCATATCGCATAGGATTTTATATTGCTCTTGTGTTTCAACGCCTTCAGCCACAACATCCAACCCAAATTGCTGCGCGATCCCTAAAATCGTCTGTACTAAAATAACATCGGCATGATCGGATGCTAAATCGCGTATGAAAGATTTGTCTATTTTTAATTCATGAATAGGCAATCTTTTTAAGTAGGACAACGAAGAATACCCTGTCCCAAAATCATCGATAGAGAAGGAAATACCAAGCTTTGTGAGTGCATAAATTTTTCGCAAGGAGCTTTTTAAATCGTTAATTAAAAGGCTCTCTGTAAGCTCAAAACGAATTTTTGTAGCATCGCATTGTAAGGATTGAAGTAGCTCTTGAACGATCGGTATAAAATCATCTTTTTCAAATTGTTTAATGCTAATATTGATAGAAAGCTGCCAATGGCACTTTTTAGGGTCATCTTGCCAAGATTTTAATTGCTTAAATGCTTCTTTGAGTATCCATGCCCCCAGTGGAATAATCAAGCCACTCTCTTCGGACAAAGGGATGAATTTATCAGGAGTAATCGTACCGTGCACAGGATCAATCCAACGAATAAGTGCTTCAGCTCCTATCTCATAGACTTCATTCGTGTGAGGATTGCGTGCCCACTGTTTTTGGTAAAAAAGCGACATTTGATGATGGTAAATTGCATAGTGTAAGCGCTCTAGCATCACGGCGTGTTCTTCTAATTTTTGTTGTAACAAAGGGTTAAAAAAGTGTATTGTATTTCGCCCCGACTTTTTCGCTTCGTATAAAGCGCTGTCGACGTATTGCACCATTTTATCATGCGCATACTCTTTGCCTAAAAAGACCACAATACCTATACTTGCTGTCAACCTAAATGAGTGGTGATCAATATAAATAGGTTCTTGAATAGTTTCGAGTATTTTGTACGATAAAGCCGTTATGATTTCTTCCGCTTCGGCATAAGTAGCTAACGTTGTACTCAAAACAATAGCAAACTCATCACCTTGTAAATAGCTTACATGTAAAGGACTCATAATGTCAGATAATCGTTTATAAATTTCACATAAGACTTGATTCCCAACGGCGTGCCCTTTGGAATGGTTGACCGTTTTAAAATTATCAATATCCAGTAAAAGTAGAGCACTGTAACAAGATGTTTTATGGCTATCGTGTATTGTTTGGCATATTTTGGAGGATAAGTGTGACAAGCGATTTGAGAATTGATCTGAAAAGTCATCTGCAAGAGACAATGGCATTTGACCCATTTTTTGAATTATTACTAAAAAGATAACTTTCTGGTGAATCTGAACTCTTTTTGGGTACAGCATCACAGGAATGAGTATGCCTGATTTGGACTTGATAGAAGTGCTAATGTGTGCATCTTTTCTTTTGAAAAGCGATGAAACCTCTTCTTGGAAAAGACTCAATGGATTGCATTGGCGTAACTCTGTTTTTGTATAGCCCGTTAAATAGCAGAGTTCATCATTGATATCGCTTTTTTGATAAGAGGCATCGCATACAAGGATCCCATGGTCATAACATTCAGACAGAACTGTACAAAGCGCATTCATAAAATCCAGTGTAGTCTCTTTTTGTTTATTCAAGAAAAACATGCTATTTACCTTCGTTTTAGTCTTAGCAATGTCGTTTAAATGGTTTTAAAAATGGAAAGCGTAGCACTAAGCCCTTCGGATAACTTGGCGAGGTGTTCCGCGGCAGAGGCAACTTCTTCGACACTGCGTGCATTCGTATTGGAGAGTTGGCTCATGTTTTGAATGCGCTCAATCACTTCAGAGGTTTTGACTCTTCCCTCTTTGGTGTCTTTGACGGTTTGTGATGCCATCTCTTTGGCATGATTCATATTGTTGACGGTAGTGCGCATAAGGTTTTGAGTCATTTGTGCGCGTTCGCCTAGTGCTTGTATTTGATGCGCACTCTCTTTCATCATCTCTGCTGTTGTATTAACGGATTGAACGATGACTGCAACGGTGGCATTGCTATCAATAAGGCTTTTTTGTGTTCGCTCTGCCAATTTGCGTACTTCATCGGCAACAACGGCAAATCCTCGTCCGTGTTCCCCCGCACGTGCGGCTTCAATCGCGGCATTGAGTGCTAAAAGATTGGTTTGTTCTGCAATGTCGGCAATGACTGCTAATATCTGCTTGACCTGTTCCACATCTTGATCCAGTTGTACAAGGCGTGTCGATAAATCGGTTTGTGTTGTGACAACATCTTGCAGTTGGGATGAGACCGTTAGAACCTCTTCTGCTGCACCATTAAGCTCTGTTGCAACCTTAGTAATTAAGAGACCTGATTGATTGGAACTCTCCTCACTTTTATACAAAATTTCAGCCACACGCTCGGTTGCTTGGGTTGTCTCTTCAACCTCTTTAGCCGCATTTTCGATACGAATGCCAATTTGCATCGAGGTGCTTGAGAGCTCCTCTGAAACAGCTGCATTTTCGATTGCCGTTTTTTTAGCATCATCAAGGGCATTCCCTAATTGGGCAAGAAGTTCATTCATTACATTCGTGATTTGAGCTATTTCATCCTTGCTCCCCGTTTGTATGACATAATGCAGATCTTTATGTTCAGAGATATATTGGCATCCAATGATTGCTTTATGAATGGCATTACGAATCGATTGATTGATAAAAATAAACGTGCCAACGGCAATGATGAAAATCACGCTTGCAAGCAATAACCCTGTCATCTTTTCTTTTTCTAACATTGCAAATTCATGGGTTTCAAGTGTCTCGGTGAGAGTACTGACTAAGGCTTCAATTTGAAAATAATTTTTTGTGGCTTTTGCATTTAAATCTGCTAGTTTTAGCCCATCACTGGATGCCTTAAATTCGGAAGTCGTTATGGCTTCTTTAGCGTGTTTAAGTATCTCAAAACGCGCAACACTGGCGGCATGATAGGCTTCAATTTCATCAAAAGCTTGCTCAAGAAGTACCTTACTCTCCTCTGTTTTTAAAAGAGGGCGAAGTTCCCCAATAAGCTTAGACATTGTGGTATAGGTTGTAAAATAACTCTCCAAAATGCGTTGATCAAAGAAAAGTTGATACCCTCTTGTATGCACACCCAGTTGTGAACTTAGCGAACGAATATAGCCTGCATTTTTAATCTGATTAGCGGCACTTTTTGCATGATTGGTATTTGTGGTAATGAGATAACCAAGTCCAACAATAGCCAACAAAAACACAAGAAGTAGAAAGAGTAATTTTGCGCGAATGGTTTGGAGCATGAGAGTCCTTTATGGAAAGTAAAATTTGTAACAATTTTCTGAACTAAAAAACTAGAATAAAGCTATCCTCGACGTCGTTATATTAAAGAAACGTATGGTGAAGATTTTACATGTAAAGATGGATTTTGAAGGTCATGTTTTTAAGCGTGTAAGATGACTTTAACATGACTTTAACATGTTATAATTTAATTATTTTCTCCCATAAAATTACCCTCTAATTTTGCCTTTAAGGACTTCGATTGAATAGTAATAGCCTTTTGGTTTTAAAAAGTAAGCGCATCTTATTTGTTGAAGATGATGCGATAACAAGAACACAGATTTCCAATACACTTAAGATGTTGTTTAAAGAAGTTTATTGTGCTGAAGATGGAGAGGAAGCTTTTAATCTCTATGAAGATGAGCATCCCGATATCATTCTTACCGATGTACGTATGCCCAAAAAAGATGGTATTAAATTAACCCGACAAATTAGGCAAGTGGATTATCATATTCCGATTATCATCTTGAGCAGTTTTGATGATAAAAATTTGTTGCTGAATGCAGTCAATTTAGCAATCGATGGATACTTGCTTAAACCTATTGAGTTCACCGCTTTGATTAGAGCACTCTCTAAAGCTATTAAACGAACACACACAACGCCCAATGTGGTCACGTTTAATAAATCTTTGGTTTTTAATTGTGATACCAAAGAGTTTTACAATGGCAGTCATATTACAACATTAGGGAGTAAAGAATTAGAATTAATTGAATTACTTTTAGAAAATTGTCATAAAACACTCTCTAAAGAGGTGATTGAATCGAAGTTATGGAATTATGAGATACAGTGTAATTCCGCAGTTAAAAATCTTGTCTTACGCATACGCAAAAAATTGGGTCATAATATCATTTCATCTATTAGAGGGATTGGGTATCGCCTGAATATTGATGATGCTTTTATTGAAAAATATACAGGAGGTCGGGACATGCCACTACGCTTAAGTGTGGTATGAAATACAATGAGATGCTTTATCTTCCTCTTTCTTCTTTCAAGTTACACCTATGCTGTTGAATCTTTGCACCTAGTATCTCCAAGCAGTTCATTCTTTGTCGTTGATCAGATTAAAATATTGAAAGAGACACGTGCTCTTACGTATGATGAAGCGTATGTATTATCGCAAAAAGGTCACTTTGAGCTTCTTTCTTCCAGTGCAAAAAGTTTGGGTGTCAGTAAGGATCCGTACTGGGTTGCGCTGAAAGTAAAAAATGGCGAACAAGATAAATTTTTTTTAGAATTTAAATACGGTCAACTGACCTATGTCGATTGTTTTATTTTTGAGGAAAATCAACTGTTACATGTAACACATAATGGAAACAGCATTCGTTTTAATGACCGAGAAATCGAACATTTTTATGTTCGTTTTGCACTTTTAAAATCAGACGTACCTTTAACGTATCTTTTTAAAATTACTTCAGATAGACCAATGATTATCGCGATGAATATAGGAACAAAATCAGAACTTGACTACAACAATCTGGTAGAAATTATAGGTATTATGCTTTTTTCAGGGTGTCTGTTTCTGTTGGTAGTCTTTTATTTTATACTCTATTTGCTCTTTAAAAGCAAAGAATATTTTTATTATAGTGTGTATTTAATTAGTTTTTTTATTTTTATTATGTATATAAATAATTACATCTCTTTTCTAACGCAAGAATATTTGTGGATTAACCCCTTTGTAAAAATTATAAGCGCACAAGGATTTCATATTGCACTTTTGCTGTTTACCCTCTATTGTTTAGAAATCCACCGAGTTTCAAATTTTTTGGTCAATCTAACCTATCGTATCGTAGCTCTTTGCTTTGTATCTTTCCTCTTTTTAGGTGCTCATGGTGTTCTTCAAACGATCGCTATCTTTGCAGGTATGCTGGCTCCATTGTATTGTATTTATCTTTCTTTGTATGCGAGCTGGAAGAAAATTCAATTTGCAACATTATATGGGGTAGGTTTAATTGGCTTTTACATAGGGATGCTTTTATTTTGGCTCATGCAAATTGGGGTTATAGAGATGCTAGGTATTGGTAAAAATGTTCTTTTAATAGGTGGTTTATGGGAAATGATTATTTTCGCCATGATCCTACTGTTAAAAATAAAATACATTAAAGAAGAGTGTATTCTTATGCAGTTTAATATCCATGAGAGTGAAAAAGAACGATTGTTCCAATCGAAATATATCTCAATAGGAAAAAGTATCGGAAATGTTGCCCACCAATGGAAGCAACCTCTTAATGCTCTGGGTGCCATTTTAACCAATATGAAAGGCACGCTACTCTTAGAACAGAAAATTCGAAAAAACAGTTTAATTCACTCGATAGATATGAGTTTTAATATCTTAAAACATCTTTCTGAAACTATTGATACTTTTTATAGTTTTTTGCTAAAACCGTATAATCCAAAAAGCCAGTTTTCTGTTTCGGAAGAGTTAGAAGCAATCAAAAAAATTTTAGATTTCTCTTTTGAAAATTCTGGGATACACCTACGCTTTCAGTGTAACTCTAAACTTTATATTATCGGTAATTCAAATGAGTTTATACAAGTTGTTATCAATATTCTGCTCAATGCCCAAGATCAATTCAACATTATGGGACGCACAGATGCTTTGATTGACATTCGTGTGTATGAAGAGAATAAAATCTGTAAAATAGTTATTCAAGACAATGCGGGTGGAGTCAGTATTAACCCAATTGAGCGAATATTTGATTTTAATGTGAGTTCAAAAGCGAATAGTGCAGGTGTTGGATTGTGTATTTGTAAGAGCATTATTGAAAACCATTTTCATGGAACTATTGGGGTTATGAATAAAGATAAAGGCGCTTGTTTTAGCATTTTCATTCCTTTAGAAGTATCTCATACACTATAGTCATGCAATGAAATGGCATTTTTAAAGCCTTTTCTTGCGTTGGAATGATGTGAAAAAACCGCTTAACTAAATCCTTGTTAAATAGACATTTAGATCACTATTTAATCACAATAATCAAGTTTATTACAAGACAATTACAGAGAATGTTTTAGCAGTATTGATGCCTGTTTATGGTACTTTGAAAGATTTTAATGAGGATAAAAAACTTTTAAGACTTATAATCCTAATTTTCTATTGCGCTTGAAAAAATAATATGCTACAATTTCCAAACAAGGTTAGATATGTTCTTGTATCACTTTAAGATCCAATGAAGGAGGAGATCATGAATCTCACAAAAAAACTGTCTTTAGTTCTCGTTTGTTTTCCAGTGTTCGCTTTTTCTTTAACATTAGAAGAAGGCGCAAAATCCATACTCTCTTCCAACCCGACATTTAAAGAGAGTGTTGAAATTTATAATGGTGTACTCAAAGAGTATGATATCGCAGAAAATGGTTATCTTCCGACATTAGATTTGGTGGGCTCATACGGGTATCAAAATGTCAAGACTCCATCCACAAACCAAGACAGAGTCGATGGTGCGATGAATGAAACTTCTTTGGTTTTGACGGAGAATATTTTCAACGGGTTTTTAACTGAAAATACCATCAAACAACAAAAAAATAGACTGGATGCAGCTGCGTTTGGTGTCGCAGAACGTGCTGATAGAACTCTTTTAAAATATGTCAATGCGTATATTATGCTTCTAAAACAAAAAGAACTTCTCGTGTTATCTCAAGAAAATGTCAAAACACATGAAGCAATTTTTAAACAGATTAAAGAGCGTTCAGATTCAGGGTTCGGTAGACTTTCTGAAACGCAACAAGCAGGGAGTAGGTACACTCTTGCACAATCAAATATGATTGCGCAAGAAAACGACTATAAAGATGCCGTTTCGACCTTTGAAAAACTCTACGGTCAAAAACTGGATGCCGATGACTTAGCAAAACCTGTTTTTACATCGACACTTCCTGTCAACTTTGATAAAATCAAAGACAAAAGTCTTTCATGCAACCCATCTGTCAGGGTGCAACAAGCCAATGTGCTTTTAGCCGATGCTTTGTATGAAGGTAGTAAAGCTGCTTTTTACCCAAAAATTGATGCTGAGCTTGCAGGTACACGAGGAAATGATCTTGATGGTGTTGATGGAAGAACTGAAAAATATACAGCACTTATAAAACTTCGCTATAATCTTTACAACAAAGGGTCTGATCTTTTAACCAAAGAGAAATACAGTGTTTTAAAACTTAAAGAGAACGAGACATTGGGAAATATCGAGCGTGAATTGAACGAGAGTATAAAATTCTCATGGGAGAATTATCAATCCACACAACAACGCATCACTCTTTTAAAAGAGCATACAGATTACAGTAAAAAAACATTGGATTCGTATCAACAAGAGTTTGCTATTGGCAAACGTGATTTGATTAACTTGCTCGATGCTGAGGGTGAATACTACTCTGCAAGACAAGCGTTAGCAACAGCGCAAGCAACTTTATTGTATGCAAAATATCGTTTGTTGGATAATATGGGTGTCTTGACAGAATCTTTTGATCCTGATTTTGCACAAAATTATCATGTTCAAACATGTTCAAGCAAAAGTGTCGAATTTTAGTTAGTTACTTTAAAGTCATGAGGGATTGAGCTGAGGGATGCGTAAAAAAATAGTTATTTTCGTAGCGCTAATCGCCTTAGCTCTCTATGCTGGGCAAGAGTTTTTTACGCAGGAAATACTCAAAAAAGTTGAAACAAAATATGGAGGAGCTGCGAAGCGAAGGGTTGAAGCATTAAACACGCTGATGCTTTCGCTTCAAACTTCTGCTGAATCTGAAAAGCTTGAAAAAGTAAATGCCTTTTTTAATCAGATGCGATTTGCCTCCGATGAAGAGATTTGGCACCAAAAAGATTATTGGGCAACGCGTATGGAGTTTATTGGTATGGGTGCTGGAGATTGTGAAGATTTTGTCATTGGAAAGTATTTTACTTTGAAGCAATTGGGCATTTCGACAGACAAGCTTTTTTTTACCTATGTTAAAGCGATTAAATATCAACAAGCTCATATGGTTTTGACCTATTTTGAGACACCCACTTCTGTCCCTCTTGTTTTAGATAATATCAACTTTAAAATTTTACCAGCAACACAAAGAAACGATCTCATTCCTGTATACAGCTTTAATGGTGACGCATTGTACCTTGCTAAACAGCAAGGATTAGGACAAGTCGTCCCCTCGGGCATGCAGAAAAATAAAAAATGGTTTGATTTGATAGATAAGATTAGGAGAGAAGAGCAATGACCCTTTTTAAACAGATAATTATTGTTTTGTCCATTTTTCAGACAGTGATTTTTGGCGCTGTTATGTGGTTTAATTTTAACAGCTCAAATGAATATGTCAAAGAGCAAGCCTATACAGATGCCCTTCACACCGCAAATTCACTGGGTTTGTCCATCAGCTCTGTCGCAAGCGAAGAAGACACTTCGATGGCTGAAACAATGATTAATTCTGTCTTTGACAGTGGGTATTATGAAAAAATTACGCTCGAAGATATGCACAAAGAGGTGCTTGTTGAAAAAATACAAGAGGTTGTTGTAGCAGATGTGCCTGCATGGTTTGTCAAAAATATCAAAGTCGAAACGCCTGTTGCAAGCTCTCAAATTATGTTAGGATGGACGCCTTATGGTGTCATCTCCGTCCAACTCAATAGCGGTCATGCCTACCGTCAATTATGGACAATTTTTAAAGAAGTTTTAGCCGTTTTTATTGTCGCTTCTTTTATCGGGTTCTTCTGCTTGCAACTCATCTTAAGTGTTATTTTACAACCCCTCAAACGGGTTAAAGAGCAAGCCGAAGCCATTTTGGAGAGTGATTTTATCATTCAGCATGACATTCCTTTTACCAAAGAGCTCAAAAACGTTGTGTTTGCGATGAACAGTATGGTGAAAAAAGTCAAAGAGATTTTTGAAAAAGAGGCGGATGCCGTTCGTCGTTACCATGAGATTCTCTACCAAGACACGGTCACCAAGATGTACAATCGTCGTTATTTCAACATCAAACTACAAGAGTATCTCTCCAGCGAAGCTAAAAACGCGCAAGGGGCGTTGATTTTGGTCTCGTTGAATGATTTTGAGCGTTTGAAGGGAAAATTGGGGTATCAAAAAAGTGAAGCGTTTATCAAAGAGGTCGCTTCGTGCATTACAACCGCCATTGATAATCAAAAAGAGTATGTTAGCGCCAAACTCAGTGACACCGACTTTGCGATTCTTGCCCCTGCCACATTGCAAAGTTCATTTGAGCTTCTTTGTGAAGAGATCAATGCGATGGTTAAAAATCTGACTCAAAATTATGATCTTAATGAAAAAGAGCATTTTATCAATATTGGATATGCTAAATATTACGCAAAATCAGACTCGAAAGAGCTTTTCTCCAAAGCGGATTTCGCGCTTACCTCTTCCAAGGCAAAAGGCGCATTTAGCATCAACAGCTTTGTGGAACAAACGGGCGATTCACAGCTCGTTCTTGGTAAAGAGGCGTGGACACAAGAGCTTAAAAATGCCATGGAGCAAAAACGCTTCAAGCTCGCGTACCAAAACGTGGTTGCTATTAATGCGATTACTTCAGAGTTTCACAGCGAACTGTTCTTGCGCTTAGAAGATTATAATGGGCATTTGCACAATGCAGGCTATTTTATGCCAATGGTCATGGAGCTTAAACTCGGTGCCCAGTTGGATCATTATGTTATCCAGCGCATTATTGAAATTTTGAGTGAAAAACATTTTACATGTAAAGCGGTTTGTATCAATCTTGGAAAAGATATTTTTATGCAGAGTAACGACTGGGCGTGGTTGGAAGACAGTGTTGAAAGCTTTAAAAAATTGGGCATTGAAGGGCTTTATTTCGAGATGCCAAGCTCCTTAGATATGCCGATCGAAATTCTGATCAAATTTTCTAAGTATTTGAGAAGTTTTGGATACGGCTTTGGGATTGATAATTTTGCGATTAACAGCGAGAGTTTAGCTGCCATTCAGCAGATCAATCCTGATTACATTAAAATTCAAGCTTCCTATATGATCGATCTTTTTGGCGACAATGGACTGGATGCTCCAAACCGAAGCCTTGGTATTATCACCGACAGTATGGAGATCAAGATGATTGCAACCAATGTTGAAAATGGCGCGCAAAAAGAGAAATTAGAGAAGATGGGCATTAAATACATCCAAGGCAGTTTCATCGCCGAACCCAAGATCATAGGATAATTATGCAAACAGATACGATTTATCGCTTATCGGAAGACCCACTCTTATCATGTTTGGTTCTTTTTACAAAGCTTTATAATATTCCTTATAGTGCCGAAGCCCTTGTTGCAGGACTTCCAATTGAAAAAGGAGTTGGTTCAGTAGAACTTTTCTCTTTGAAAGGTGGATCCAAATCGCTCTTCTCGCGTGCTGCGAAACGGGCAGGATTTATTACCAAACTTTCACACAAATCTTTGAATGAACTTTCTCCTTTGGTTTTACCGTGTATTATCATCCTCAAAGATCGTTCAGCGTGTATTTTGGAGAGTTTTGTAGATGATCGTAGAAAAGAAGTTAAGATTATTCATCCTGACATTCCTGATGGCGAACATATTATCGCGTTAGAAGAACTTGAAAAAGAGTATATCGGTTACTGTTTTTTACTCAAAAAAGAGTTCATCGCCGATACCAATCGAAATCAAATTCTTGAAAACAGTAGTTCGAGCTGGTTTTGGGGAACGGTAAAACGCTCAAAACAGATCTACATCGATGTTATTTTGGCTTCCTTAGTGGTCAACCTTTTTGTGCTTGCTAGCCCCCTATTTACGATGAATGTTTACGATCGCGTTATCCCTAACAATGCCGTTGAAACCTTATGGGTTTTGGCATTGGGTCTTTTTGTGGTGTATGTGTTAGACATTGTGCTGAAATTTTTACGCTCCTATTTTCTTGAAATTGCGGGTAAAAAGAGTGATGTGATTATGTCATCGATCATTTTTGAAAAAGTGATGGACCTCAAAATGGCAGTACGCCCAAAATCGGTAGGCTCTTTTGCGAGTAATTTACGCGATTTTGATTCCATTCGTAATTTTTTGACCTCTTCGACGTTGGCAACATTGATTGATTTACCGTTTGCTTTTATTTTCTTAATCACGATTCATTTTATCGCAGGCTACATGGTGTTGGTTCCTTTTGTGCTGATGCTTGCGATTTTGGCGTATACCTTAAGCATTAAAAAGTCTTTGCAAGAGAGTATTGAAAGCACCTACCAAGCCTCTGCGATTAAAAATGGTATTTTGATCGAAAGCCTTAATGCCATGGAGACGATCAAAACGCTCTCTGCGGGTGGACATGCTCAGTGGAAATGGGAAGAGGCGAGCGGTGAAATCGCCCAACGTAGTTTAAAATCGAAAATTTTATCGAACTCTATTACCACAATTACCTCTTTTTTCGTTCAGCTTAACACGATTGTTGTCGTGGTTTTGGGTGTATACATGATCAAAGAGATGGAGTTAACGATGGGTGGACTTATCGCTGCAGTCATTCTCTCTTCACGCGCGATTGCGCCGATGGGACAAGTCGCTGCACTGATCGCGAGCTTTGAGCAGACACGTACGGCTTACAAAGCCATTGATGACATTATGAAACTCCCAAGCGAGCGTCCTAGTGGTAAAAAATTTGTCAGACGTGAGCACTTCTCGGGGAAAATAGAGTTTAAAAATGTCACTTTTTCGTATCCTGAAAGCAACAAAAAAGCGCTGGATAATGTCTCTTTTGTGATTAAAGCAGGCGAACGAGTTGGCATTTTGGGGCGCAATGGTTCTGGTAAAACGACCATTGAAAAACTCATCTTAGGACTTTATGCTCCCGACGATGGCTCGGTGCTCATTGATGGGATCGATATCAACCAAATTGATCCGGTAGATTTGCGTAAAAACATTGGGTATGTTCCACAAGACGTTGTTCTGTTTCAAGGAAGCGTGAGAGATAACATCGTTTACAAAGCGCCGTATGTGGATGATGAAACGATTTTGAAAGCCGCCAAAATGGGAGGTGTCGATGAATTTGTCGACAGTCACCCTTTAGGCTATGACATGCCAGTACTTGAACGAGGTGATGGTGTTTCGGGAGGACAGAGGCAAAGTATTGCCATTTCGAGGGCTTTTTTGCTTGATGCACCTATTATGCTTCTGGATGAGCCGACCAATTCTTTGGACAATACGTCGGAAAATCATATTAAAAAGCTTTTAGAATCGAGTATTGAAGGAAGGACAACACTTTTGGTTACACATAAAATGTCACTTCTGGATATGGTAGAACGCTTGCTTGTTATCGATAACGGGCGAGTTATTTTAGATGGTAAAAAAGAAGATGTTCTTGCAACATTACAAGGTGTGCGACCCCAATGAAACACAATTACACTGAAAAAGATTTAGCCTTTATGTCCAGCCTCAGTGAGGCTGTTCTTCAAAAAGTTCCAAACTCATCACGTAGAATGCTCTGGGTGATCGTCATAGCGATGTTTTGGCTGGTTATCTGGGCGAGTGTTGCTGAAATTGATGAGTTGACACGCGGTGAAGGCAAAGTGATTCCTTCGCAACAACTTCAAGTGATTCAGAATTTAGAGGGCGGCATTGTCTCTGAAATCATGGTCAAAGAGGGCGATCATGTTCAAAAAGGGCAGGTGCTCCTCAAAATTGATGACAAAGGGTTTGCAAGCTCTTTTGGTGAGAGTCGCTTGCGGTATATTGAGCTCAAAGCCAAATCGCTAAGACTTGCGGCAGAGTCTAGTGGGCAGCCTTTTGATAACACGGAAACCACCAATGAAGATATGAAGCGTCAAATTTCTTATGAGAAGAGCTTGCATGAGTCCAATCAAGAGCAACTCAAACAGACTCTTCAGGTTTTTCAAGAACAACTCTATCAAAAAAGCAATGAGCTTAAAGAGTTAACATCCAAAGTAGCTCAACTCCAAAATGGTTATGATTTGGTGAAAAAAGAGCTTGATATCATGGGTCCTTTAGCCAAAAAAGGGTTGGTCTCTGAGATGGAACTTCTCCAACTCAAACGACAATCCAGTTCCATTCAAGGGGATTTAGACGCCGCAAGGCTTTCCATTCCTCGTGTGCAGTCCGCAATTCAAGAGGCGAAAAATAAATTATCAGGTGCCGAGCTTGATTTTCAAAATAAAGCGAAAAAAGACCTAAATGAAGCGGTTGCAGAGATGTCACGACTTCAAGAGGTGCAAACAAGCCTTGAAGATCGAGTGCAGCGAACACTGGTTCGAGCGCCCGTTGATGGTACGATTAAACAACTTTTGGTTAACACTGTCTCCGGTGTTGTTAAGCCCGGTATGGACATTTTAGAGATTGTTCCCACCGAAGATACGCTGCTTATAGAGGCGAAAGTCAAACCTTCTGATGTTGCTTTTTTACGTTTAGGGTTGGATGCAATGGTGAAATTTACCGCGTATGATTTTTCAATTTATGGCGGATTGAAAGGAAAACTGGTTTTCATTAGTGCGGATACGATCACGAACGAAAAAGGAGAGAGTTACTATTTAGTGCATATTAAAACCGATAAAAATCATCTAGGAACGGTTGAAAAACCTTTGGAACTTATGGTCGGAATGACAACCACTGTTGATATTTTAACAGGAAAGAAAACCGTTCTTGATTATCTACTGAAACCTATTTTGAAAGCGAAAAATAACGCATTTAGGGAGCGCTGATATGATTATTCTCTACGCATCGCATAGCGAAATTATTGAGCATTGGCATAGTAGTTTAAAAGAAGAAGAAATTCATGTTAGTCGTCATGAAAAGGAGCTTTTGAGCTTTTTAGGCGCTTTACATGTAAAGGTCATTTTACTCTTAGATGAGCAGTGCTATGGCAATGAAATGGAAGGTTTTTTAGATCTTTTGCACAGTGACTATGTGCATGTTCGCATCATGGTTTTGAGTCAAAAGCCAAGTTACGTTCAAGGTTCACGTTTCTTAAAATACGGTGTCAAAGCCTATGGCAATACCTATATGGATCCCATTCACCTTCAAGAAGCAGTAGCCGTTGTTAAACAGGGCGATACATGGCTCTATCCTGAGTTTATTCAAACCATGATTCAGACACTTTTGACACCTAAAGCATCTTTACATGTAAAACATGATCTGCTTGAAAAACTCTCCACAAAAGAGCGCGACGTCGCCCTTTTAATCAGAGAAGGACTGAGCAATAAAGAGATCGCTGTGCGTGTTGGAACCACAGAGCGCACCGTCAAAGCGCATCTGAGCTCCATTTATGAAAAAATAGGCGTTAAAGATCGCCTCGCTTTAGCCATTCTGCTTTAGTGGATTGAGGCATTTAAACGCTTCAAACCACACCTCCTTTCTTTTACATGTAAACCCAATTTCACACCACTTTTTTTCACTAGTACCAAAGTACAATAGTCACGCTTTTGTAATTGCGTTATGATCTCATCATAAAATTCTAATAGGAGAACATTATGGCACATGCAATCGGAACAATCAAAGAAATTAGCGGTATCGTCATCGCACGAAACGCTGCGGGTCAAGAGAGAGTCTTACATGTAGGAGATAAAGTCAACTTTGAAGATACCATAAGCACGATAGGTGCGGGTTCTCATGCAACATTATCACTAGCCGATGGCAGAGAAATTGCGCTTGGTGGCAATAATGGTGTCCTTTTAGATCAAAGTGTTTATGCCGCAGGCGAAGGATTTGGTCATGATGCTGTTGTCTCTGGAAAGACGATGGATGCAGTAAACTCCAATCAAAGTGTTGAAGACATTCAAGCCGCCTTACTTGCCGGTAAAGACCTTAACCAATTAGAAGCCACTGCCGCAGGTGATACCGCAGCCGGTGGAGCGGGTGGAGGCAATCTTGTTTCAGGTTTTGCCACAGCACAATATATGACAGGTGGTGATGAGAGTACCGTCACTGCAGATCAACGCACCCTTGGCGATAGTGGAGCCGATGCAACTTTATTTGCCGCGACCAATGCTCTCCTCAATCCAAACGATTCACCCGTTATCACGAATGTTGCTGCTTCTCAGCTTGAAGCACTGGATGGTCAAAACACGTTTAATGGAAGTTTAGCCACTGCAACCGATGCCGATGGCGATCCTGTTACCTATGCAATCGTTGCCAATAGCGTCAGTGTCAACAACGAAGTGATCACCACTCCTGTAACCGTAACTGTCAATGCCGATGGCACTTACACCGTTACCGGTGACTTCAACGCCCTTGCCGCAGGTGAGAGTGCAACCATCACCTTCCAATACACAGCCAATGACGGACAAGGTTTTGATGGCACCGATGGTAACAATGCAAGCTCTACGAGTGATCCTGCTACGGTTACCCTTACGATTACAGGAACGAATGACCAACCTGTTGTCAGTGATGTGAATGCAAATGCTGGTGCTACTGCAGCAACAACGGTTGTTGTAGATTTTGAAAATACCGGTTATACCGTTCAAGAATCTACAACTGGTTATACTGATGGACAAATACCTGCTGGGTATAGTGGTATCGCATGGGATGATCATGTTTATGTAATGACACTTGCAGACGGTGCAGATTATGGTGGTTATGATAATGGCGTTGTCTCTGGAAATGATGTTATATTCAATGCGTATGGTGCAAGTCCAACAGTCTTTACTTTTAATGAAACTGTCAGTTTTGATTCGACGTATCTTACTTCTGCTTGGGATGCTACGCAGAATGTAGTCTTCCAAGGATATCTCAACGGTGTATTAGTCTACACGTCTGATAGTATTGCAATCAACAATACAAGTGCTACATTGATAGAGCTTAATTGGGAAGGTATTGATAAGCTTGTGATCAGCAATAGTGGATCACAGTGGGCGATGGATAATTTCACGTATACACTTGGTAGTGGTTCACAAATTGTCTATGAATCTATGGACAGTATTGGTGGTGGTTCACCTTTAACCGATGACGTGACAACAACCTTTACAGGAAGCCTTG
>DBTO01000238.1 GCA_002307095.1 Sulfurospirillum sp. UBA1314 | reverse complement strand
AGAAAAAAGCGATGCGGTGACGTTGTAGGTAGGGACGCGGTAACATGCGGCGCAAAATGTAACCTGCCCATTGCGCGCTCTCCTCTTCGGAGACTAAAAAAAGCCCTCTGCTTCCGCTGGTTCCAGAAGAAAGTCCTACGGTAACACCATCAAGTGTATTGGAAAAGTCACGACTCTCTTCCGCTCTGAGCGCCACAACAAAGGCTTTTTCGTGTGTGATGCCTTGCGTGTTAATGGAGTCAAAATTTTCCATAAAAATCTTTTTGGAGATAATGGGAAAATCATCAAGATTTTTAGAGTGTGGATAAAAACGACTGTTAAGCCCCGTTAGTAAGGCTTCAAGCTTTTTGGCTTGGAAAGCGCGTAAAGCCTTTTCATCGTAAAAAGCACGTGTACGCAAAAACGCTAAAAGGATTTTGAGTTTTTTAAACATCCAAACTCCTCTCATGCGTGGCAATCAATCTTAAAGTTGGATTGTTTACATGTAAAGCTTGCAGCTTTTTCACCGTCTGCTTATACGCCACGGAATCTTCCATGATAAGGCTTGTTAGCGGATGTGGGAGACGGCTTTGCGTGAGGGTTTTCATATCCCAAATCGCATCGGCGATGAAAAACGTTTCGCCTACAACAATGCCGTAATGCCCAAGGGCGTGCCCTTCTAGCGCAATCACAAAATATTTTTCTAACAGCAAATACCCGTGTGTAAAAGGATGCAAAGAAGTGGAAAGCTCCACGCGTGGCAAATCTTCGATAAACAGCACTCTTTGAGCAAAATCTTCAGGCAAAAGGGCAGGCAAAAGCGCTTTTGTGAGCTTTGAAAAACGAGAGGTTTTCGCATCGCTGATTGCCTCGTAACCTTTGCGCGAAGCAATAAATGAAGCATGAGGAAAATCACGCAAACCCCCGATATGATCGGCATGAAAGTGGGTGATAAAGACAAAATCGACCTGTGTGTTTCCTATCTGTTCGCTCAAAGATTGCTCCACGACAACGGGCGTTGTAAGTGCGTAGAGTTTTTCGGGAAACGTTTTGGTTGCCTCAAAAAATCGTGGGGCGTATCCCGTATCAATTAAAAGCGTTTCACTTGGATGCTCTACCAAACCAACGATGGCAGGTATGCGTACACTTTTCCACGCTCCTCCTCGAAAGAGCATCGACTCAAAATGCGCACACTGCCCTACTTTAAAGAGTTTTATTTCGCCATGACGCATAACGTTTCATCCCCTCTTCTATCGTAAAAATGGGTCTATACCCCAACATCTCTTTTGCTTTTTGAATATCCAGTGTTTGATGCGTGGCGATCAGTCCAACGCCATAACGTGTCAAAGGTGGCTCAGCGATCAACCCCATGTGCGCTATGATTTCTAAAAAACGTGCCAAGCCCATCATTACGCCATAGGGAAGCTTTTTAAAGCTTACATGTAAACCTAATGTTTGAACGACAAGCTCAAAAATTTCGCGTATCGCTTTGGGTTCATCATTGGTGATATTAAAAATACTTTTACTAGGAACCTCTTTGGTTGCCGCAAGGCAGAGCGCATGCACAACATTGCCCACGTACGTGATGTCTACAACCGCCTCTTTGCCTTTGATGAGCGGTAAAAATCCCTTGCGTGCGATGCGTTCCACACGTGGCATCAACGCTTGGTCATGCTCACCAAAAATGCCACGAGGTCGAAGGATGACCGAGATCATATCGCTTTGCAAGACGATCTGCTCGGCTTCGTACTTGGTTTTAGCATAGGCATTAACAAACGTTTTTGCCACATATGCCTCGCTCACACCCATTTGGTCGTTGTAGTCAAAATAGATGCTCGGTGTTGAGACATGCACGATTTTAGGTATGGTGTGATGTATCATCGCATCAATGACATTGTGCGTTGCAAGCACATTGGCACGGTAAAAAGCTTCGTCACTTCCCCACGGTGAAGAGAGCGCCGCACAGTGAAACACAACATCGGCAGATTCAAAAGCACTTTGTGTTGCCATTTCATCGCTTAGATCCACGCTTTTAAAGGTCACACCCAGTGTTTTACCGATGGATTCATTGCGTCCTAGAGCGATTATTTCCCAACCCAACTGCTTTACATGTAAAACCAAATTGCGCCCAAGACCACCCGTTGCGCCTGTGATGATGACCTTCATTAGGGCACTTCCCACACAACAAGCCCCAGTCCTAAACCTGCGGAAGTACCCACCATCATCACTTTTTGTCCGCTGTGAAATTCCTTTTTGCGCATCAACGCTTCCAGCGCAAAAGGAATAGATGAGGCGACTTGATTGCCGTGTGTTTTAAAGATGTCGATCAATTTGACTTTTTCAATGCCTAAGAGCTTTACCATGTGATCCAGACTGCTCTGACTTGCTTGATGAGGAACAACCCAGTCGATGTCATTCAGCGTTAAGTGTGCCGAGGAGAGCGAACGCGCTATAAACTCAGGCAAAACTTTCGACACCAATTTAAAGAGCCTTTTCCCGTTCATCTCAAAATTGCTCGTGGTTTTGTAGTCGCCCTCAAAATGGTTAGGATGAACTTTAACACCGCACCCTCGCACTTGACAGTAATCATACCCCGATGAGTGCGTCTCAAAGTTGGAGACTAAAATGCCTCCTTTTTGAGAGGACGAGACAATCATCGCCGATGCGCCATCACCAAAAATGCCCGCC
>DBTO01000024.1:8168-9901 GCA_002307095.1 Sulfurospirillum sp. UBA1314 | reverse complement strand
GGACGTTTTAGGTTTTACATGTAAACTATTTTTTTTTAAGAGGAGGACTCTTAATGCGTATTGCTATTTTAACCTTTGAAGGTTACAATGAATTGGATTCACTGATCGCTTTTGGAATTTTAAATCGCATCCAAAAGCCTGACTGGAAGGTCACATTGGCATCTCCAACCGTACAAGTCACTTCCATGAATGGCGTTACACTGCATGCACAAGCCTCTATCGAAGAAGCATGTGAAGCAGACGTCGTATTGATAGGGAGTGGCAGTAAAACACGCGATGTGGTTAATGACGCTACGCTTATGGCAAGACTCAAGCTTGACCCCAAACGCCAACTTATTGGCGCCCAATGTTCGGGAACATTGGTTCTAGCAAAACGTGGTCTCCTTGGGAGCATTCCTGCGTGTACCGATCTTACGACCAAGCCTTGGGTTCAAGAAGCAGGGGTTGATGTGCTCAATCAAGCGTTTTATGCGCAAGGAAATATTGCTACTGCAGGTGGATGCCTCGCATCCCAATACCTTGCCTTTTGGGTTATCGCTCGTACTATTGGACTTGACACAGCCAAAGAAGCACTGCACTATGTTGCGCCAGTGGGTGAAAAAGAGGTATATGTCACACGTGCTTTGGAAAATATAGTGCCTTATCTTAACTAGACATTTGATATAAGAAGAAAGAGGTGCCCTCGCACCTCTCGAAAATTTAAATATCTTGCTCAATCACTTCAGCAAAACGGTTGAAATAGCGCTCTTGTATGGCTTCAACACTTTTTGAAACATCATTACATGTAAAGTTACTTCCACCAACAGTTCCAATTTTCGCAACGGTAATACCAACCGTTTTAGCCATCGCTTCAAAGCCTGTTTCATCATTGACTTCAACGATAGCGCGTGAGAAACTCTCCGCAAAAATCTCTTTAGAATCATTACATGTAAGCTTACATGTAACGCCTTTTCCACTTTTTGCAACCATTTTAGCAAGAGCAATAGCTATACCGCCGACGTTAACATCTTTGGCTACGTTCAAGAAGCCTTTTTTATTGGCTTCAATGACCAATTCCCATAATTTTAGCTCTTTGTCGTAATTAAGTTCTGCTAAGGTTCCCTCGACTTTGCCAAAAAGCTCTTTCATATACAAGCTACCACCAAAGTCGCTTTGAGTATCGCCGATGAGATAAACCGAAGCGCCCTCTTTTTGGAAGCTTGATGGAAGTGTTTTGTTTGCATCATCATTCAAACCTACCATAACGATCGCAGGGGTTGGAAAAACACCTACGCCATTCGTTTCGTTGTAAAGGGAGACGTTACCGCTGACAACAGGCGTGTTGAGTTTTGCACACGCCTCTTTGATGCCGTAACAGCCTTGTGCAAACTGCCACATGACTTCTGGGTTTTCTGGGTTTCCGTAGTTCAGACAATCTGTAATCGCTAAAGGACGAGCACCACTCATCGCAACGTTTCTTCCACTCTCAGCTACTGCAGCTGCAGCACCCATTTTAGGGTCGATGTAGTTATAACGTGGGTTACAATCGCTGCTCATCGAAAGGGCTTTGCCGTTTTCTTTGATACGGATAACACTCGCATCCAAACTGCCTGGCGCTTTGATCGTATTGGTTTGAACGGTTGAATCGTATTGATTGAAAATCCATGTTTTATCGCTGACTTCGACAGAATTTAAAAGAGTATCAAACGCCTTTTGATTCTCGATTTTTGCAAAGTCATTGATCGTTGTGTTTT
>DBTO01000024.1:5217-7897 GCA_002307095.1 Sulfurospirillum sp. UBA1314 | reverse complement strand
GCTCTTTGGTTGGTCTATCGTAAATCGGTGCTTGCTCGCTCACAGGCTGAACTGGCATATCGGCGACTTTTTCGCCATGCCAGAAAAGCTCCATATTCCCCGTTGCGGTGACTTCACCGATGATTTCAGCGTTTAAATCCCATTTTCTAAAGATATCAACGACTTTATCTTCGTAGCCCTTTTTCGCACAAATGAGCATTCGCTCTTGTGATTCTGAGAGCATAAATTCAAAGGGTTGCATCCCCTCTTCACGTGCAGGTACTTTATCTAAGTGCATGATCATACCACTACCACTTCGCCCTGCCATCTCAAATGAACTCGACGTCAAACCCGCAGCTCCCATATCTTGAATACCCACAATGTAGTCGGTTTTAAAGAGTTCTAAACACGCTTCCAAAAGAAGTTTTTCAGCAAATGGATCGCCTACTTGAACGGTTGGGCGAAGGCTTTTGTTCGCTTCGGTAAAGCTATCGCTCGCCATAACCGCACCACCAAGACCATCGCGACCTGTTTTTGAACCCACATAAACCACAGGGTTACCAAGTCCTTCAGCTTTTCCGTAAAAAATTTCATCACTTTTAGCAAGTCCAAGGGTAAACGCATTCACCAAAATATTGCCATTGTAACTCTCATCAAAGAACGTCTCACCACCGATAGTTGGCACACCCATGCAGTTACCGTAACCGCCGATACCTGCAACGACACCCCGTACCAGAAAACGTTGGTGACGTGACGTGTCGTCATTGTTGGTGACATTGCCAAAACGAAGGGAGTTCATGTTAGCGACAGGACGCGCACCCATGGTAAAGACGTCTCTGAGAATTCCGCCCACACCCGTTGCCGCACCTTGGTAAGGCTCAATAAAACTTGGGTGATTGTGTGACTCCATCTTAAAGACCGCCGCCATGCCGTTTCCAACATCGATGACACCCGCATTTTCACCCGGTCCTTGAATCACCCATGGCGCTTTAGTGGGGAAACCATTGAGGTATTTTTTAGAGGATTTATACGAGCAGTGCTCACTCCACATCGACGAGAAGATGCCGATCTCAAGCATATTTGGCTCACGTCCTAAAATGTTCAAAATATTTTCATATTCGTCTTTGGTTAACTTATGTTTTTTTAACACTGCGTCTAAATTTTCCATGGATTATCGCCCTATGTGTGTAATTAAAGTGCGCTTATTGTACAAAAAAGGAGCTAAAAGTTAGTTTTGATACAAAGAGGTTTTCAAAGCTTCCGCGCTCATGGGTTTTGCGAAAAGGAACCCTTGCATGCTGTCGCATCCATTTTCGATAAGAAACGCTTTTTGCGCCTCCGTTTCCACCCCTTCGGCTAAAACTTCCAACTCCAAAGTCTTCCCAAGCGCAATGATCGCTTTAGCAATCGCTTGATCGTCTCTATCGCGCGGTAAATCGTGTATAAAAGAGCGGTCAATTTTGAGTTTATGCAGCGGTAATTGTTTGAGATAACTCAGAGACGAATAGCCTGTTCCAAAATCATCAATCGAAATTTTATAGCCCAAATTTTCAAGTTTTTGCAGTGTTTGTGAAAATTGTTTTGGATTATTCATAAAACTACTCTCCGTCACTTCAAGTTCGATGTGCATCGCACTGATCTTGATCTCTTTACGTATCGCTTCAATACGATCCATAAAATCATCTTCTTCAATCTGTACACTGGAAATATTAATCGCCATAATGCCATAGGAGAAATCTTCCTTTTGCCACTGTTGCATTTGAATGAGTGCTTTTTTGAAAATAAGCAATCCAAGTGGAATGATAAGCCGTGTCTCTTCCGCTCTTTTAATAAACTTACAAGGAGGCAATAATCCTTGAACAGGATGTTGCCACCGCACAAGTGCTTCAATACCAATCACCTCATTACCATGAAGATTGATCTGCGGCTGATAATAAAGTACAAATTCGTCCATTTCAATGGCGTGCTTAAGATCATTGTCAAATTTACTGGTATGCAGCAGCTGTTCTGTCATGGAAGCCGTATAAAAAAGATAGTGTTTATACGGATTGTTTTTCGCTTCATACATGGCCGTGTCTGCATTTTTAAAGAGTGCTTCAAAGCTCTTTCCGTGTTCGGGAAAACAAGCTATTCCTATGCTCACGCTCAGCTTAAAAAGCTCCTCAGAAACGTTGATGGGAGCATCTAACCCTTCGATAAGTTTTTGGCATACTATTTCTACATGTAAAGGCTCATTGCTTAAAATGACAAACTCATCACCACCCACTCGCGCCATAAAATCGCAAGGCTGCAGTAAAGATTTCAAGCGCTCTGCCACCACTTGAATCACTTTATCACCTGTGGTGTGCCCGTACACATCGTTGATCGTTTTAAAATGGTCTAAATCCAAAAATAAAAAACATAAAGAAGACTCTTCCATCAGGCGTTTTTCAAGCTCCTGTCTGAGATAGGCACGATTGGGAAGTTTGGTGAGAGGGTCATTGAGTGCTAAAAAAAGCATCTCTTTTTGAGCATTTTTACGATCACTAATATCGCGGTGTGTTCCAGCAAGACGAAGCGGTGCTCCTGTTTTTTCATCACGTTCCACGACAGCACCTGAGCCCTCGATCCAAACCCAGTGCCCATCTTTATGCCGCATGCGAAACTCTATGACATAGGGCTGATAGTGTTTAATCGTATTTTCAACCGCTTTTTGCGTGAT
>DBTO01000024.1:0-4898 GCA_002307095.1 Sulfurospirillum sp. UBA1314 | reverse complement strand
AATATCTTCATGTTTTAAGCCTAAAAAAGAGAGCCATATATCATTTACAACATGCTTATGGTGAACGTAATCCCAATCCCAATACCCAAGATTCGCACCTTGAATGACATACTCCAAACGTTGTTCGTGCTCTTTGAGCTTTTTTTGCATAGACTCTATTTGAAAAATTTTTGCTTGAATCAAAGCATAAAGCAGTAAGGAAGTAATCAGGACGAAAGTGAAACCTTTATAGGTTGAGAGCGTTGCAAACAGAGTCACATCATTGACAAAATATTCTACCGCATGATCTGAAAAATAGATCCAAAGTGTTGCAAAAAGCGCATAAATAAATACAATATGTAATGGGCTTATGCGAACACGCATTAATTTACTCCCCCAATATTTAGGTTTCTGTTAGACTCTATTATACCCCACGTTCGTGACATTTATACTATTTTGATAAAAATTCAGATAAAATCCAACTTCAATTTAACTTCAAGGCGGTGCCTTTCATGTTTGGTATGGGAATAGGAGAAATCCTTGTTATTGCTATTATTGCTATTATATTTTTAGGGCCAGAAAAACTACCCGAAGCCATGGTCAAAGGTGCAAAATTTTTTAAATCCTTCAAAAACAGTATCAACGACGTTAAGAGTAGCTTTGAGCAAGAGATGAAAATCCAAGAACTCAAAGACGAAGCGCTCACGTATAAGAAAAAACTCGATGAAGCCGCGACCAGTGCTCGTAAAATCATCACATTTGACGAACTAGAAGAGATCAAAAAATCAACCCAAGATGTGAATGACTCTTTAAAAGAGCTTGAAAACAGTGTCAAAGAGAGTGCTGCACTTGAGGCACCTTCAACTTTGTCACCTGAGCCGATTCCCGTTCAAGTCATCGAAGCACCTAAAGAGACCAAGAAAGAGGAAAATGTATAATGTTTGATGAGTTAAAACCCCATTTAGCAGAACTTCGAAAAAGACTTTCGGTTTCGTTACTTGTTATTTTTGTGATGTTTATTATCTGTTTTTCATTTTGGCAACCTATTCTTGCATGGATGATAGCCCCGCTAAAAGCCGTTCTGCCTGAAGGAAGTAATGTCATCTTTACAGGTGTTCAAGAGCCTTTTTTCACCGCGATGAAAGTCGCCTTTTTTGCAGGATTTATTCTCTCTTTGCCTGTTATTTTTTGGCAATTTTGGCTTTTTGTAGCCCCTGGTCTTTACGATAATGAAAAAAAATTGGTCATTCCTTTTGTACTTGCCGCGACGATGATGTTTGCGCTAGGAGCCTCTTTTTGTTACTACGTCGTCGTTCCCATAGCTTTTGGCTTCTTAATTGCTTTTGGTAGTGCCTTGTTTACAGCGCTTCCTAGCATTGGAGAGTATGTAGGCTTTTTTACCAAGTTTTTAGTCGGTTTTGGGCTCTCGTTTGAGATGCCTGTTGTCATCTTTTTCTTTGCCAAACTTGGACTTGTGGATGACAAAGGTTTAAAAGAGTTCTTCCGCTACGCCATTGTCATTATCTTTGTCGTTGCAGGTATCTTAACGCCTCCTGATATTCTCTCTCAGTTTTTAATGGCAGCACCTCTGCTTATTCTTTATGGTATCTCTATTTTGGTAGCAAAAATTGTCAATCCATATATCCCACCTGAAGAGAATGACACTGAAGAAGAGCCTGAACCCAAGAGTGAGGAATAGACCATAGACCCGCTTTTAAAATCGACCTACGACTACACGCTTCCACCAGAGCTGATCGCCACACATCCCGTTGAACCTAGGGATGAGGCGAGGCTTTTGGTGTTTGATCGTCACAGTGGACGCATCACACATACACAGTTCAAACACCTTTTTGATTTTTTACCCTCAAATATTGCCGTACTTCTCAATGACACCAAAGTCATTAAAGCACGTGTTTTTGGGAAAAAAGAGAGTGGCGGAGAGGTTGAAGTACTGCTGAACGCTCCTTTGCAAGACAATCTCTACTCAGTCTACATCAGAGGTCGTGTTAAAGTAGGAACCAAGCTCTTTTTTGATGAAAATATGCACGCCAAAATAATAGAACTCAAAGAGGACGGCACGCGCGTCGTTGCTTTTTTTCAAGCCGAAAAAGCGCTACACACCCAAGCGCTTTTTACTGTGTTAGATAAAATCGGACACATTCCACTCCCCCCGTACATCAAACGTGAAGACACCGATGAAGACAGTGTGGATTATCAAACGGTCTTTGCCAAAGAGCAAGGTGCTGTGGCTGCACCAACGGCTTCGTTGCACTTTACCGATGCGATGTTTGAAGCGTTAAAAAAGCGTTACGAAACTCACTTTTTAACCTTACATGTAGGCGCAGGAACGTTTAAACCCGTTGAAGCCGAACACATTCACGATCATGTGATGCACTCCGAGATTTACGCCATTCCAGAACTTACATGTAAACTCATTGAAAGCCCAAAAAACATCTTAGCGGTGGGAACAACGGTCACACGAACAGTGGAGTATTTTGCCAGAACCAAAGTACCTGTAGGAAAATGCGACCTCTTTTTGCATCCGCAAAATCCCCCTCTTCGCGTCAACCATCTCTTAACCAATTTTCATCTTCCCAAATCAACACTCATCATGTTGGTCGCCTCATTTATAGGCATCGAAAAAACACTTGAACTCTACGAAGAGGCCGTAAAAGAGCAGTACCGTTTCTTCTCTTACGGCGATGCGATGTTAATCGTTTAAAACTAATTTTACGACTCTGTTTCATTGAATATTCATTCATAATTTCTTATTATCTTATAAAAAATAATATCTATCGTTATAAGATTTAAGGTAATAACGAATAAAATACCACTTTTATATCACACTATACGCATCAAAATTATGTTATTTTCTCAAAGCGGGGGCTAATGAGCATTGTACACATATCTGCTAATATCCTCAGATGTATTACATTCACTCTGAAAAGCCCCATTTTATATCTGCCTTTACAGTGTCCGAAAGACACACACATTTATGTTAAGGAATCCAATGGCTTTTCGTATCCGATTTTTACTCATGCTCGTATGTCTTCTGGGGAATAAATATGCAGTTTTTGCAGACTCCATAACCGATGCAATCAATCAGCGAGAACAGTTTGAAAAACAAAAAGAGGTTTTTGAAAAACTTGATAAGCGCCAAGATGAAAATATCATACGCTATAACGTTGAGAAACCTGAACTCTTGCCCAAACAAGATGAACAGTGTTTTTTAATAAAATCAATTACCGATGAAGGCATCACCCTACTCTCAAATGATGAGAAAGAAGCTCTGTATGATAATTATAAAGGCAAGTGTAATTCTCTCACGGACCTATCCAATTTAGCACGCGAACTGACAGCACTCTACCTTGAAAAAGGCTATATCACTTCACAAGTGTATATTAAACCTCAAAATATCGCTTCCGGGGAAGTAATACTCTATGGCGTCGAGGGGAAAATAGAAAACATCTCACCTGATGAACTCTATATCAACAATGCGTTTATGGGACAAAAGGGTGATTATCTTAATCTTCGCGATTTAGAAAACGCTGTTGAAACGATCAACCGATTACCTAGTAATCATGCCAAAATGGATCTGATTCCTAGCTCTGAGGTAGGATACACCGATGTGAGCATTGAAAACAACACGACAAACCGTATCAATGGTAGCATTGGTATTAATAATTTTGGAACCAAAAAGACAGGCGACAAACAAGGAAGCCTTGCCCTTAATGTCGATAATCCTTTAGGCGTTAATGATCAATTTGTTGTAAACCTTAACAGTACAGATAAACATTTCCAAAATGAAAATTCTATTGGCGATGGGTACGAATACTCTTTCCCACTAGGAGATTTATTAACAACACTGAGTTATCGAAAAAGCAGTTATGAGCAGTACGTTTATGGAGGCATAAACCAATATGCGTCTAATGGCAATACCAAAACCTACACCTTGGCACTCAATTATAAACTCTTCCACAATGAATCCCATCGTGTTACTGTCGGCTCTTCCGTATCACAGTATCAAACCAAAAATTATTTAAGTGAAACATTGATTGAAACGGCAAGTTATGACCTCTCAAAAGTGGGAGCGATGATAGATTACATGTACCAAACAGCAGATTTTTACACGTATATCGCATTAAATTACACGCAAGGGACAGATTGGTTCAATGCCACCAACCCAACAGCACTAAATGAAAAATATGCTCTTTACACCATCGATGCTTCACTCGTAAAACGCTTTGATGCTTTTCAATACTCCCTCAGTGGGCACTATCAGCACTCTAACGACCAGCTTTTCAGCACCAATCAAATTAGCATCGGTGGGCATTACAGTGTCAGGGGCTTTCAAAAAGAAGGACTGAGTGGCAATACAGGTTACTATGTACGCAACGAACTTGCCTACACACCACAAAGTAAATTTTTAGAGTACTTCGACCAGACCTATTTTGTAGCCCTAGATGGTGGTGAAATCAAAAAAGAAGAAGATACCAATGGTGGTAAATTACTCAGCGATGTATTTGGGCTAAAGCTCAAACAGGGCAATTTCGATATGAATTTTTACTATGCGATGCCTCTTTATAAAAAAGATGTGAGTGTCACTCAAAACTTTTTTGGCGCAGCTGCCAATTACCGCTTTTAAGCAATTATAAATGCAATACATTCAAAGGAAACACATGACAAGCAGACAAGTTGTATCCATAATTATCAATATTTTTTTAGTGCTGAATCAAACCATAACTGCGGCAGAACTTACTGTGGATACAGGTGCTGCACATGTGAATCAAGCAGAACTGCTTAAAGCCCCCAATGGTGTGCCTATCGTCAACATCGTCACGCCCAACTCACAAGGGCTTTCTCACAATAAATTTTCCAATTTTAATGTCGATTCACAAGGACTCATTCTTAACAATGCA
>DBTO01000241.1 GCA_002307095.1 Sulfurospirillum sp. UBA1314 | reverse complement strand
AAAAGGAAAAAGAGCATGAGTGAGAGAAGAATATATATATTAATAGGGCTAGTAGTAGCTGCTATCGTGGGTTTTCTAGCGTTTCATCAGGTAGAAAAAGCTAGTCACAAAGCTGGATTTTGTATCATGTGCCACAACATGCAGCCAGAGTACGACTCTTTTGTAAAGGGAGATATGCTTGCCAAAAAGCATAATGATGCAAATGTAACATGCCATGGTTGTCACGTTCCAACTATAGGAGAGCAACTAAATGAGCTTAAGATGTATGCAACTGGCGACTTTAAGATGCCAACAGAACAAAGAGGCTTTAAAAACGAGCAGTGCATAGGCTGTCATAAGGTAGATGAGATCAGGAAAAAGACCTTACACTATGATAAGTCTAACCCACACGAAAGCCATCATAATAAAGACAATGAAATGCTAGAATGTCAGTCATGTCATGCCGTGCATCATCCGCAAAAGTTAAACACTTGCACGTCTTGCCACCCGATAGACTGGAAAGTAAATAGTAGCTGGAAGATGCATTTGCGAGATCAAAAATAATCTCTAATCCGCCTTGCTTAGGGCGGATTTATCTCTTTTGCAAATATAAATTTACATTCAAGTTAGGTTAAAAAATAGGGGACTGGGCTAAACTTTTAACTTTTTGAAGCTTAGTAATCGGGAAACGCTAAAGAAGTCTTTGGGGGCATATCTGTATGTTTTGGGAAACATATCAAAGCCATTACTGCCCAACGAAGTGAAAGCAAGATTAAGAGATGGTGGCAAACTTAGAGGACTTCAAAAGAAAGACGAACACGCTCAAAATGTGGAGCGTGTCAAAGAGTATTTATCTTTACATGTAAAGGCAAATAAAAAGCCAAACATCACCGAACTTGCAAAAATACTTCAACTAAGTAGAAAGACCGTTCATGATATCGTCAAATCTCTTTTAGTTCTTTGCTTCTTTGGCTTCATTCTTTTGGAAGTTTTCAAGAGCGGTACCATAATACCAATAGCTAAAGTTACACTTCTTCAAACAGCCCAAAAATACAGCTCTTTAGAGGAGCTAAATCGTCCGAACTTTTCCCGAACTTGCACATTAAGTTATACCGATAGCTAAAGTTACACTTTTGATAAAAGTTTCAAGCATAACCTCGTGAATAAAGCTCTTTTATCTGTAAAGTTTCAATGAAAAAAATCCACATCAAAATCCATATCAAAATGCAACACTTTGGGAACACAAAAAGACACACTATAACAGCGTAATGATGGTACTTAATGAACATAATGCAACACTAAAAGGAACAAAAATTCAACAGCTAAATAAGTCCGAGAAAAATCCGAACAGAAAATGAACAAAAGTAAACACAAAAAGGTCGATAAATAGGTACTTTACATAGAAAAGTGAACGCCTAAGTAAACAGTAAAAAAGCTGACAGAAAACAATAGTAAAAATGACCACATAATGAATCGTTAAAGTACGATACATAGGTACTTTATTTAGATAAGTGAATGCTTAAATGGGCAGTAATGATTTACTATTATCTGGTACATTTTTTAGGAGTATTTTTGATGTGTTGGTACATCGTACCAAAATATGTACCAAAAGGTATGAGATACATTGAGAGTGTTTTAAGTTGATTAGTATTAGAATTAGCTTTAAAGTTTCGATTTTATCGTTGTTTTGATAGTGTTTAAGATTGATTGATTTTAGTGGAGTGGTGGCTGGAGACGGAATCGAACCGCCGACACGGAGATTTTCAGTCTCCTGCTCTACCGACTGAGCTATCCAGCCACGCTTTGAAGAGTTGAAATTATAGCTTAAAAACTTTAAGAGCAGCTTAGCCCTAGGCTAAAGCCAACTCTTTAAAGCGATCACCTCTGTGCGCATAGGATTTGAACTGATCTAGACTCGCAGCGGCAGGAGAGAGTAGGGCTACGGTTTTGGTGGTGTGCACGGCGTGAATCTGTTTCATTGCCTCTTCGATGACGAAGCATTTATGAAGTGGTATCCCTTCTTTTTCCGCAAATGAAGCAAGTCTTTCGGTGTTCGTGCCAATGGCAAAAACGGTTACATGTAAAGGCTTCATAAAATCAAAAAGCTCTTGCAAATCAACGCCTTTGTCATCACCCCCTAGGACAATGAGGATTTCGTCGTTTTTATAGCGTTTGAGCGCTTCTATCGTGGCATCGACATTGGTTCCCTTGGAGTCATCGACCCAAAGACGTCCTTGTGTATCATGAAACTCTTCGATTTTGTAATGATCGATTTTAAAGGTATTGAGCAGTTCATAATCGACGGTGTCTAAAAGAATCTTTTGAGCGCAGGTTGCAAGAACAGCATCGAGTAAAAATGGTGTTTTAAAACGTATGTTTGTGATGTCGATACCCATTTGCTCAGCCAAATCTGCTTCGGTATCATACGCAATGACGTGTGCCAGTGTTTTGACGCTTGCGTACGCTTTAGGAAGGATCGCGACACTGCCTTCGCGCATACGCGCAAGCGGAGAGAGTTTGGCATCGATGTAGGCTTCTATACTTCCGTGCCATGTTAAATGATCAGGTTTGATGGGAAGGAGCAAATAAATGTCGGGCGCCGTTATTTTGGTGTAGTGAAATGTAAATGAACTGGTTTCCAAGACCCAAATAGGCGCGTTTGCGCTAAGTTCTGCTAGAGGTGTTCCGATATTGCCGCCGGCTTGTGCTCCTTGTTTTTGCAGAAGAAATTCGCACATTTGCGTTGTTGTGGTTTTACCGTTCGTTCCGCTGATCCAAATGGAAAATGGCATCGATTCTTTAAAAAAGTCATATTCACTGGTGACGTGAAGGGCTTTTTGAATGAGAGGGTGATGTGCAGGAAATCCAGGACTTGGAATCTCGACGCTACTGCTGTTTGGATCGAATTCTGAGGGAGGTAACAAGAGGTTACCAAACGCGTCTGTTACTTTACATGTAAAGTTGTCGTCAAAAATTTGACATTGCCCTGCAAAGCGTTTTGCGATGGCTTTGGTTGTTTTTCCGTGTCCGAAGAGTGTTATCATCTGATTTTCAATGCCGTAAGTGCTAAAAGATTTGACATGAG
>DBTO01000059.1:5781-6281 GCA_002307095.1 Sulfurospirillum sp. UBA1314 | reverse complement strand
GCTACTTTGTTCATGTAAAAGCGTTCGAGTTCGGGCAGAGGCTTTTGGGACGTTGTGTTTTGATGCAACGCCCAAAGCCAATCGTGTAACAGCTCGTAAACTTTGGATTTGAGGTAAAAAAGATTCATGGGCTCACGAAGATCCAAACGACTTAGCATCTCGATGCTGTAGCGAGCATTTTGACTCAGTGGTGCCTCTTGCAGGATATTAAAAAGGGGTTTTTGCTCCAAGGTATCGAGAAGTTTTGACAAAGGATGCTGGGCATCATCCAGTGTTTGTTGCAAAAAAGATGGAGAGATGACAAGGTTAAACGAACGGGTTGCCAGATCTTTTTTGTAATAACTTTGCCCATTTTCTCGGTTTAACAGTATGGTGTAAAGACGGTTTGTTTGAAACGTTTGTTTCAGGTGAAAATCACGGTGTTCATACGCAATGCCTCCTTGTGTAAAGGTCGCAAACATCAAAAGAGGCTGCTCGAATTGGTTGTTGAGTGTTAAGTT
>DBTO01000059.1:0-5451 GCA_002307095.1 Sulfurospirillum sp. UBA1314 | reverse complement strand
GAATATTTCCTTTTGCATAAGGCTGCAACAAAGCTGTTTTATCTTGGTTCGCATTTTTTGGATTGAGCAAATCAAGCGATTGTAGGTCAATTGTATTGCACATGATGGTTTCCTCATAAAAAAATGTTGCTTTGGCATAAATAGCATATTGATATTTGCTATCAAATAAAAATAGAATAACGCAAACTTTATTTAGGGAAGCTTAGGAGAGAAGATGCGTAGAAAAATAGCGTTGAGTATGGCGGTTATCGCGTTGATAACCGTTGGGGCATGGGCAGAAGAGACAAGACTGGATGAAATTGTTTTAAGTGCCGATAAAACAGGATCAAGTACACTTTTGGAGTTGCCTTCAAGTGTGAGTGTGGTGAGTTCTGATCAGATCAATGATTTTTCTATCAAAGATTCGATTGGGCTACAAAGTATGACCTCCAATTTTTTGATCGTGGAGACAGGACCTGCTACGGCATCGACGTTTGCTTCGATGCGCGGCGTGACTGCTGGGATGATTGGCACACCCGCGGTTGGATTTTACGTGGATGATGTGTATTACAGTAGTTTAGATATGAACTTTTTAGACATCGACCATATTGAGGTTTTAAAAGGGCCACAAGGTACGCTTTACGGGCGCAACTCCGAAGCGGGCGTTGTCAATGTTGTGACCAAAGCGCCTTCGTTTGTGCCCAGTGCGGAAGTGGGGATGGAGTATGGCAGTTTCAATACCATCAGCTCTCATGCGATTATCAATCAGCCGCTTAAGCGATACGACAACCCTTCGCGCGGCACTTCGTTATGAACACAGTGACGGATATTTTGAAGACACGCTAAAGGGCGATGATGTAGCAGAAGAGAAAAACATCGATGCGCGCTTGAAACTTTACACCAAAGTGAACGATGATCTTAGCGTGAGCATCGGGTATAACTACCAAAAAAACGATTCACCGCATTATGCACAGTATGCCCCATGGTCAAGCGAAACGATACGCAAAAACGTTGACGTGGACTATTTGGGCGATGCCAAAAAAGAGATACATGATTTACATGTAAAGACGGATTACACCTACAGCGACGCACTTAAGATCGTCTCTATCACGTCGGCAAAAAAAGAACATTACGTGGCAAACAACGATATTGATTTTACCTCGTACGATTTAACGAGACTTTATACCGACAAAGAGGTCAAGTCGCTCTCCGAAGAGCTTCGATTTATCTCCAAACCCAATGAGCGTTTGCAGTGGATCAACGGTATTTTTCTTCTCAAAGAAGAGGAAAAACACGACTACCAAATGCCAATGAACTTTATGAATATGGGCATGGGTATGCCCACCGAGACGCTGGTGCAAAAAAGTAAGATCGACACGCTAGGAACTGCTCTGTTTAGCGAAGCGACATACAGTTTTGAAAACGCTCTGCAAGCAACAATGGGGCTTCGCTACGACAGAGAAAAAAAAGAGGATGACTATGAACAAACGGGTGGAACCGTGCTTTCAATGTTAGGCTATGAAGATAAAAGTGGCTCTTCGAGTGAGACGTTTGATGCGTGGCTTCCAAAGGTTTCATTCGCGTATAAAAAATACGAAGCGTTTAGTCCCTATGTGAGTGTTTCCAAAGGCTTTCGAAGTGGAGGATTTAATACAACCGATACTGTGGGACAAAGTTATGAGCCTGAATTTACATGGAATTACGAACTCGGTGTCAAGTCCAAACTTAGCGATACGCTCTCTTTAAGTGCGGCACTTTTCTACATTGACTGGAAAGATATGCAAGTGGAGTTAGCGCAAAGCAACGGCGTGGCGTATATTGACAACGCGTCTAGCGCGACCAGTAAAGGAGCTGAGATTGAGCTTCACATGAATCCGATGGAAGGTTTAAATGTGTTTAGCGGTCTTGGGTACACCAAAGCGACGTATGAGGAGTACACCAAAGGAAGTGAAAATTACAGCGGCAATTACGTCATCAATGTGCCGCGCTATACGATCAATGTAGGGGCAAATTACCGCATTCCTAGTGGTTATTATATTGGTGGAAATTACGCCTATTTTGGCGATGTTTACTATGACAATGCCAATACCCATTCCCAAAGTTACGGTCTGACCAATCTGAAAGTCGGTTATGAAACAGAGAAGTTTGACGTCTACCTTTACGGTAAAAACATCTTTGATGAGGGTTACATTACCCGTGCGTTTATCGTCAATTCTTCATGGTATGCAAGAGCTGGGGAGCCTCGAAGTGTCGGTGTTGCTTTTAGCTATCGATTTTAATGGCGTTGGTTTGGCTAAAAATCCGTTTCGGGCGCAAAATAATCCCTCTGCCGTTAAAAAATTATTGATAATGGTTCTTAATAAAGGGTACCATTCTCCCTTAACTATCCAAAGGAGAATGGTGTGAAGAGAAAAAAGGTTGCATTTGCGATGATTTCAGTCGTGGTCAGTAGTCTATTGTACGGTGCGGAGGGTGAATACAACCTTGAGAGTGTAACCGTCAGTGCCAATAAAATCGAGGAAAAAATCCAAGACGTTCCGCAAAGCGTTTCGGTTTTGAGTGAAAACACTTTGCAAGAGAGGGAGATTAAAACCGTTGAGGGGATCATTCAAGAGATCCCCAATATGTCTTTTTCACCGCTTTATTTTCAAAGCGTCAACTTTAGGGGTATCAATCAATCGATGTTTACCTCCAATAACCCTGTCACAATCTACATCAATGGTGTTCCACAAAGCAACTCGTATGCGTATCAAGCTTCGTTGGCAAACGTGGATCATGTCGAGGTGTTGTGAGGTCCTCAAGGAAGCCTTTACGGCAAAGATTCGATCGGCGGTATTATCAACATTATCACAAAATCGCCTCAAAACGAGTGGGGCGGCACGATCGGAGCGGAGTACAGTACGGATCATTACACGTATACGACGATGAGCGTGGGCGGAGCCGTGGTGGATGACGTGCTGTTTGTGAACGTTAACGGCGATTATGCGAGTGATGATGGGTACATCACCAATCTTTACGATGATGAAAAGGGAATTGATGAGACGCGCAATCACAACATTGGCATGAATGTGACATGGAAACCGACTGAACGTTTGAGTGCGCAATTAAGCCTATCGGATTATTACAACCGTGCAGGTGCGATGGATATTGTCGGCGTTCCAGCAGGGGCGAACATCAACTCTTACAGCCGTAGCGATACGAAGTTTCAAGATTGGGATGTTCACAATAAGATTACGACCAAGTCCAATTCACAAGCTTTAAACTTAAAATACGCACTTGATACAATAGATTTTACATCGACGACAACGCATAAAAAAGTGGAAGCAAACGGTATTTTTGACTTGAATACGGCGTATAACGGGCTTTCTTCTTTTTCAGAAAATACAAACAACACGTATACGCAAGAATTTAAACTCTCAAGTGCCAATGCCGAGGGGTTTCGATGGGTCGGTGGTGTGTATTATGAACATGAAGATGTTGACTATCCAAAATACGGCGGTCAATACGATTACTCAGGCTACGGCATGGGTTATTTGAGTAACAATGATGCTTCGACGCAAGAAGCAGACACGTATGCGGCATTTGGGCAGATCATTGTTCCCTTTGCGAGCCATTTTGAATGGACGTTGGGCGGACGTGTTCAGCGCATCGAAAAAAAGATCGACTCGGATTATACAAGCACATCGATCGATTTAATGCCAGGTACGGTTGTAGATTCGCACCATTACGATGCTAAAAACGCATGGACAGCATTTTTACCTAAAACGGCGTTGCTGTATAAAATCAATGACAATCTCTCTGCGTATGCATCGATCTCAACGGGGTATTTACCTGGTGGGTTTAACAACTATGCGTTCAGTGGTGGTAAAGAGACCAATATGTTTGAGCCTCAAAAATCGACCAACTACGAAGTGGGTGTTAAAGGCGATACGCTGGAGGGAAAACTCTTCTTAGGGGCAAACGTCTTTTATATGGATATTAAAGATATTCATGTCTACTCCTATGCCAATTATGTGATGACAGCGACCAATGCAGATAAAGCGCATTCGCAAGGCATTGAGTTTGAAGCGTTGTATAAGCCGATTCCAAGCATTGAAATGAACGGTGCGGTGGGCTTAATTCAAACCGAATACGATAGCTATAAAATCTATAACGCGTCTGGTTCTTTGATTCAAGCCGAGGGCAATACGATTGAGCGAACGCCTGCCTATACGGCAAAAGTTGGTATTGGCTACACCGACCCAAGCGGCTTTTACGGCAGAGTGGATGTCAGGGCACAAGGCAAGACGTATTATGATCCAGAAAATACGATTAAAGCAGATGCGTATGTGGTGGGCGACGTTAAAGCGGGGTATCGCATGAAATCGGGTCTGGATATTTACGCCTATGTTCAAAACGTCACCGACGAGGATTACATTATCAATGCATTAGCACAAACGATTCAACCAAGTTACGACACCCTCGTGATGTTTGGTGAGGGCAGACGTGTGGGCGTCGGGTTTAAGTACACCTTTTAAAGGATAGATGAATGCAAGAGCAAAAAAGGGGGCTATGGGCGATCATGGCTCCTGTGAAAAAAGAGATACAAACAGCAATCCTCCTCTCTGTTTTGGGAGGAGCGTTGTTGGTGATAGATATGGCGCTTTTAGCGTATGTGATGTCAATTCCTCTGCATGGAAGTGTTGAAATTTTAAGTTTACATGTAAGCTTTTGGGGCGCGTTTAGTCTCTTAGGCGTGATTGCAATTTGTTCCTTTTTGCTTTCAAAATACGCCTTTATTGTTTCGCATTATGGGGCGTTTAAACTCGAAGAGATTTTGCGCAAAAGGCTTATTGAGCATTTGGCACAAACTCCTCTTGGGCATATCATCACCACAGGTTCGGGGGCGCTTAAAAAGGTGCTTTTGGATGATGTCAAAAACCTGCATGCGTTTGTGGCAGATACCACGCCGATGATTGGCAAAAGTGTTGCCACGCCGATGGCTTCGCTACTAGCTCTTTTATGGATCGACTGGCGTTTGGCGTTGGCGAGTATTGTGGTGCTTGTGGTAGGTGGGGTGATTATGGCGTGGGTGATGCAAGATTCGGTCGAGCACCGTAAAAATTACGACGAATCGCAATCACAGATCAACCGTTCTGTCATCGAATTTGTGCAAGCCATGAGTGTGGTGCGCACGTTTGATGATGGAAGCAGTTCGTTTAAACGTTACACCGATGCGCTTCTTCGTTACAAAACGTGTCTGAAAGCGTGGATCAATGCAACTGCTATCTCCGCCAAACTTGGCATGATGATCCTAAGTCCAATGCCAACACTGTTGGTGGTGAGTGGTGTGGGTATTTGGTTGATTGCGAAGGATGTGTTAGATTTTGCGCCGTTTATCGCAGCACTGCTGATTAGTACAGGTATGGCAGATGCGATGTTACCTCTGATGTGGATGAGCAATTTCATCAAAAAATCCCAAGCGGCAGCACT
>DBTO01000271.1:3999-7767 GCA_002307095.1 Sulfurospirillum sp. UBA1314 | reverse complement strand
ATGATGCCGTGGATCACCTCTAAAAAAATCATCAACAAAGACAAAAACTAATGGGTATAGTTATTACCGTAACGTCAGGTAAAGGTGGGGTGGGTAAATCCACCACCACTGCTAATCTCGCTGTCGGACTTGCCAATTTAGGCAAAAAAGTGGTTGCGATTGACTTTGACATAGGGCTTAGAAATCTCGACATGATTTTGGGACTTGAAAATCGCATCGTGTACGATGTGGTCGATGTGATGGAAGGTCGTTGTAACCTTGCACAAGCCCTTATCAACGATAAAAAGTCTAAAACACTTTACTTTTTACCTGCGAGTCAAACCAAAGATAAAGATATTTTGAATAAAGACAAAGTCAAAGCATTGATCGAAAACCTCAAAGAGAGTTTTGACATCGTGATGATCGACTCACCTGCAGGTATTGAGAGCGGTTTTGAGCACTCTATTTTCCTCGCGGATCGTGCGCTGATCGTCTCAACACCTGATGTGAGCTCTGTTCGCGATGCAGATCGTGTGATTGGTATTATTGATGCCAAAAGTGAGCGTGCCAAAAACGGTTTGGAAGTTGAAAAACACATCATCATCAACCGCATCAAACCTGAGATGGTCGATGCAGGAAATATGCTCAGTGTCGATGATGTTTTAAGCATTCTTGCTCTTCCTCTTATTGGTATTGTGCCGGATGATGAAGATATTATCACCTCCACCAACACAGGCTCACCGATTGTTAACAAAGACAAATCACTCTCAGCCGAAGCGTACCGCAATATCGCGCGTCGTATTTTAGGCGAAGAGGTTGAGTTTTTGGACATTAGAGCGAAGAAAGGACTGATGGCAACCTTGAAAGGAATGTTCAAATGAGTTTCTTTGACAGTTTCTTTGGCCGTTCTAAACCGACTGCAGATGTAGCAAAAAATCGTCTGAAAATCATGCTTGCCCATGAAAGAGCCAGTTGTAAATTGCCTTATATGGATGATTTGCGCAATGATCTCATTGCTGTCATTCGTAAGTATACCAAGGTTGAAGATGTAAAAATTACCTCTCAAACCAATCAAAATCTTGAATTATTAGAAGTTGAAGTTATTCTTGGAAAGTAAGTGTATTGATGGAAAACAAAGATAAAGAAACAGAGTTACCTAAAGAAGTCCCTTCGTTCAATGAGGTAAGATCATCCAAACTTAAAAAATATAGCCTGATCTTAATGCTCATTCTAACCATTATCGTCGTTGCTTTTGGAAGTTACATCTATATGACTACGTCGTATCAGCATTCAAAACTGCTTCCAAAAGACCAAGCATCTACCAATACCGAGTTGATGCACAAAATGAAGCAGATGTTGGATGACGAAAAAATGCGTCAAGCTGCATTGCCTCCAGAACCTCCCGTTGAGCATAATACGACGCTTGCGGAGAGTAATGTCAGCGAAAATAATCAAAGCAGCGAAAAAGCGGTTGAAAACAATGAAACAAACACTTCGGATGCCACTGCTATACGTACACCTGAAGAAGAGAGCAAACGACAAGAGCTTTCCGAAGTACACGATTATGAACGCAGTCTCAAAGAGAGTGGCAAACCTGCTCGTCCACATGACATTGTGCGTAAAAAGTATCCGGAAGGGACAACGCCTAAGCTTGCCATTATTATTGATGATGTCTCGTTTCCTTGGCAAACACGCTCTATCAAAGAGATTCCTTACAAAGTGACGCCTTCCTTTTTCCCACCAACGAAAGGGCATCCTGAAACCATTCGTTTGTCGCACGAGTTTGAATTTACGATGATTCACTTGCCAATGGAGTCAAAAAATTACTCCTCTCCTGAGCCTGATACCCTTAATGCGGTGGATTCCATCGAGGTGATCGAGAAGCGCATCAAGCAGATTAAAGCGTGGTTTCCTCAAATTGTTTACTATAACAACCATACGGGTGGCTCGTACACGGCGGATTATAACGCGATGGATCGTTTGGTGAAAGTGATGAAAGAAAATGGTCTTGTTTTTGTGGACAGTCGTACCATCGGCAACTCAAAAGCGCCTGAAATTACTAAAAAATACAACATGTTTCTCTACTCTCGTGATGTCTTTTTAGATAATTCCTTGGATAAAAATTTGATTCGTACCCAGTTGAAAGAAGCCGTTACGAAAGCAAAAAAACTAGGCTACGCGATTGCCATTGGGCATCCGCACAAAAACACCTTAGAGGTTTTGAAAGAGTCTACCGATCTTTTGCAAGGTGTTGATTTGGTTTATCTCAAAGATCTCTAATGATCCAAACCATAGACTTTCATATTCCTGAATTGGAGCGTATGAAAGTCTATCCCATGCCGCTTTATTACCTCGGCAATGCTGATCTTCTCACTCGTCCTAAAATCTCCATCGTCGGGACACGCCATCCTATAACGTATACGAAACTCTTTACCAGTGAATTGGCGCACAAACTCTCTTTGGCAAATGTCTGCATCGTGAGCGGAGGTGCGCAAGGAGTTGATGGCATCGCACACCAAGCAGCAGGCATTTCCAATACGATTATGGTCGCAGGAACAGGTCTTGATATACGCTATCCTGCTTTACATGTAAAGCTCATTGAAGGCATTGAAAAAGAGGGGTTGGTGCTGAGTCAATTTGAAGCAGGGCAACCCTCGATGAAGTGGAATTTTCCGCTGCGCAATGAACTCGTTGTGGCACTTGGCGAGGTTCTTATTGTCACCCAAGCCGATCTGAAAAGTGGTACAATGCACAGCATCGAATTTGCGCTAAAAATGCAAAAGCCCATTTACGTTCTTCCTCACCGTTTGGGTGAGAGTGAGGGAACCAACTGGCTTTTGAGGCAAAACTTAGCGACACCACTGCAAGACGTGGACTCATTTGTCGCGCAGTTTGGGCAGATAGATCTTACATGTAACGATGATTTTTTAAAGTATTGTGACACACACCCGTTGTATCATGACGCGGTGGCAAAGTTTGCAGAAAAAGTATTTGAATACGAATGTTTAGGTAAAATAAGCGTTGAAAATGGGCGCATCAAGCGCAGCTAAAGGAAGAAAATGGGTTTTGAATGGATTATCGCATTTTTGGTGTTGGGCTTAGTGGTTGGGTTTATGGCAGGGCTTTTGGGCATTGGCGGAGGTGGTATTATGGTGCCTGTTCTGACGTCGATTTTCCTCGCACAAGGTGTTCCTGTGGAGCAAGTCGTGCATATGGCGCTTGGAACCTCGATGGCTTCCATCATCTTCACCTCCTTTGCGAGCATGCGCGCCCACCACAAAAAAGGTGCGGTGATGTGGAATGTGGTCAAATACATGGCAGGAGGTGTTGTCATCGGAACCTTTGCCGCAACCTTTTTAGCTACCTATATGAAATCCGTTCAACTAGCGATCTTTTTTGCCGTTTTTATGGCGTATGTTTCCATCCAAATGGCAATCGATAAAAAACCCAAACCGAGTCGCGAACTCTCCACCCCTCCATCGCTTTTTGGTGTGGGGTCGTTGATCGGGATTGTCTCTGCGCTGGTCTCCATCGGTGGAGGTTCATTGACCGTTCCCTATCTTGTCTGGCAAAATGTGGATCTTAAACGTGCGATTGCCACTTCTGCTGCGATTGGATTTCCACTCTCCATCGCAGGAACAGTGGGCTACATACTCAATGGAATGATGCACGCGGAAGCAGGGGCTGATATGATGCTAGGCTTTGTCTATCTGCCTGCGGTGGTGCTGATCTCCGTTGTGAGCTATTTTACCGCTCCTTTAGGTGCTAAGATGGCACACACGCTTCCTG
>DBTO01000271.1:2535-3717 GCA_002307095.1 Sulfurospirillum sp. UBA1314 | reverse complement strand
AAAGATTTTTGCACTGCTTTTGATGATCCTTAGTATTAAGATGCTAACATCGGTCATTTAGTTTTACATGTAAAAGGATTAAGATGGCATTGGAAAAAGTTAAAGCTTATTTTAGAACTCAGGGGATGGAAGAGCGCGTCATTGAGTTTCAAGAGTCCAGTGCAACGGTCGAGCTTGCCGCTATGGCACTGTGTTGCGCGCCTGAGCGTATTGCTAAAAGTCTCTCCTTTTATGCGGAAGAAGGTGTTCTCCTCATTGTAGCAGCAGGGGATGCTAAGGTGGATAATCAAAAATTTAAAGAGCAGTTTAACCTCAAAGCCAAGATGCTTAAAGCAGAAGATGTTGAATTCCTCATTGGGCATGGCATCGGAGGCGTGTGTCCTTTTGGGGTCAATGAAAAGGTACATGTTTATCTTGATATTTCGCTCAAGCGCTTTGATGTGGTTTATCCCGCCGCAGGAAGCGCTAACAGTGCGATTGCTTTAGATTTAGAGGCTTTAGAAGTACATTCCAAAGCTTTGAGTTGGGTGGATGTCTGTAAAAACTGGCAGAATTAGCCTTGCTTACATGTAACAAAGGAAATAGAATGCAAAAAGGTTGTTTATGGGCTCTTCTCGTGCCATCATTGCTTTTATGTGCTACGACACGCGATCTTTTTGAAGAGAGTCAACCACCCGTTGTCATGGTGAGTACCTGTATGGAGCGTATTGAGATCACCAATGTTCAAACACCTGTTGAGCTCTTTAAATCCAGTGCGATCTGTGTTGAAGCGAAAAAATACGCACAAGCGGTCGATCTCTATCTGGTTGCTACAGCATACGGCTATTTTGACAGCGCCCGTGTGATCGATAAAAGTACAAGAGATACGCTAGAATCGCTCAAAACAGAAAATTTTGGCCCTGTTGATGCGAGCAAACGTAACCAATTTGCCGAAGCCCTGCGCGCACGATTGGACGATATGCAATCCAGCTGTCGCTTTTTAGAAAAATTAGGCGCTCCCACATACTACCCCAAATACATGGTTCAAAACGGCGTCACACGCGGTGATGGACTCATCTTAAATTACGATGCCAAAACACTGTGGCAAGAGACGCGAACCAATTATTTGAGATGCCCGTAGGCTTTACATGTAAAGCTCTACAGATAACGTTTCGCCAGACCTCCGAGTGAGGTCTCTTTGTA
>DBTO01000271.1:0-2256 GCA_002307095.1 Sulfurospirillum sp. UBA1314 | reverse complement strand
TTCATATCTTTTCCCGTTTCGACCATCGTTTGAATGATCTCATCAAAACTCACTTTATGCGCTCCATCGGTGTAGGAGGTGTACTCTGCCGCGTCAATCGCGCGAATCGCCGCCACGGCATTGCGCTCAATGCAGGGCACTTGCACGTAGCCAGCGATGGGGTCGCACGTCATGCCAAGATGATGTTCCAACCCCATCTCCGCGGCGTAATCGATCTGTTGTAAATTGCCGCCAAAGAGGTATGATGCCATGCCAGCTGCCATGGAACAGGCCACACCCACTTCACCCTGACAACCCACTTCGGCGCCTGAAATGGAGCCATTGAACTTCACGATATTTCCCAAAAGTCCTGCCACAGCAAGGGCGCGCAAGCAGTCGATTTGATCTAAGTTGTAAAGCTCTTTGAGGTAGCGAAGTACGGCTGGTACGACGCCACACGCGCCACAGGTCGGTGCGGTCACGACAATATTACCTGAAGCATTTTCTTCGCTCGTGGCGAGGGCATAGGCAAAGACCATACCGTGTGCGCGTTTCTCTTCTTTGCGCGCTTTGGCAAAAAACATGGAGGCTTTTCGTGGATATTGGAGAATGCCTGGCAGGACACCGGTTTGTTTCAATCCTCGATCAATCGTAGTTTGCATGCTTTGCCAGACTTCGGCAAGATACTCCCAGATCGCTTCACCTTCGTAGGTTTCGACGTATTGCCACAACTCTTTGTGCTCATCATGGCACCACTGCATAATGGCGTTAAACGTTGTCAGAGGATAGATCGAAGGCTCAGTTATGGGATTTTCACCGGCTTCTTTGAGCGCACTGCCACCTACGCTGTAGACTTCCCACGAGCCAAGTAGCTCTTTGGCTTCATTAAAAGCTTCAAACATCATACCATTGGAGTGAAAAGGTTTGGTGATGTCGGGGCGAAAGAGGATTTCAACACCTGCCGAGGCTAAGGCTTGATGCAAGGCATCGTCGGTTAGGTGACCTTTGCCTGTTGCGGCGAGTGAACCAAAAAGGGTGACACGGTAGAGCGAAGCGTCTGGAAAGCGTTTTTTAAAGATCGTGCCTGCGTTAAAAGGTCCCATCGTATGGCTTGAAGAGGGTCCATGCCCAATACAGTAAAATGTTTTAAGTGATTGCATAACACACCTTTTGAGACGAAAAATTGTGGTGGATTATAGCACAGAATCGAGCTTACATGTAACGCGAAAAAGAGCGCTTTAAATCAATCTTGGATAGAATAAATGAATTCCAACAAATGAGTTTTATGTGAAAAAAATGGCAAGTATTGATATTGGGTTAAAGCGTATTGGCGTAGCACTCTGTTTGAGTATGGGCATCGTATCTCCGCAAGAGGCGATATTGCGCAAAAACCGTGACCAAGCAGCGCGCGATGTGGACGCTTTTTTGAAGGAGTGGAACATTGAGCTTTTGGTTGTGGGTCTCCCCAAAGGTGGGAGCAGTAGCGAAGAGATGGAGCGACGCATCAAACACTTTGTGAGTTTGCTCACTTTTAATGGCGAAGTGGTCTACCAAGATGAGTACGGTTCAAGCCATGAAGCCAAAGAGATGATGCAAGGCATTACACGTCAAAAGCGCGATGGGCGCATTGACTCCACGGCAGCCAAAGTGATTTTGGAGCGCTACTTGGACGCGCTAAAGGCGAATCATGGTTGAGCTTGAAGTTGCCGAAATTATCGGTACGATTGCCTTTGCGCTCAGTGGTTTTTACGTGGCTATTAAGGAAAAACTTGACCTTTTGGGCATTTTTATCGCTTCATTTTTAACCGCTCTGGGGGGTGGTTTGGTGCGCGATATGCTGTGTGATCGACCTCCGTACACCTTTACGCATCTCATGCCTTCCATTTTGGTCATTGCGGTGATTTTGTTGAGCACGCTTCTCAAGCTTCACCAAAAAGGGGAAATAGAGAAAACGTTTTATTTTATCATCAGTGATACGTTGGGGCTGGTTTCGTTTTCGATTTCAGGAGCACTCATTGCGCTGCAAGCAGAGTTTAACTTTTTTGGTGTCGTGTTGATGGCGCTCGTAACCGCCGTGGGTGGCGGTGTCATAAGAGACATTTTGCTCAACCGCGTTCCACTGCTTTTGGTCAGTGAGTTTTACGGCACGGTCTCGCTTTTGGTCGGGGCGATTTTGTTTGGTTTTGCGCAGTGTGACATCAGCGGCTATCTGCCGGTAATGGTCGTTTTTGCCTTTGGTGTGGCATTACGGTTGTTGGCGTATTACAAACAGTGGCA
>DBTO01000134.1:12220-19550 GCA_002307095.1 Sulfurospirillum sp. UBA1314 | reverse complement strand
ACGCAGGAGAGTGATTAAAATTTAACCAGTTTGCTAAAATAACAAAATTTTCTTCAAATTTTTAACAACAAGCTATAATACCGTCTTAAAATAAAAGAGGACACGAATACCTATGAATAACATGCTATGGCTATCTGCAGGACTTTTTCTCATTGCCTTGTTTACCTCTAAAAATCGAACACGTACACGCAAGAGTGCCCTGATTGGTGCGGTCTTTATTTTCATTTATATGCTTTTGAGTATTTTCTATATCGTCTCAAACTATTTTACAGGGGAGGGTATCAATGATGCTGTTATCTTTCACCTTCGTTATGGGTTGGAAGGCTCAGGATTTGGTGATTATTATTTAATCATTTTTGCTGTTATTGGACTGCTGATTGCTAGTTTAGCATTTTCTATCTTCTATTATCGTTTGGTTAAAAATGATATTTTTGAGCATTATCACACGCTTAAACATGGTATCTCTATTGTGGCATTTACCCTCTCCTTAGTACTTCATCCCACACTGCGCTTTTTTGGTGAGAGTTTGCTCAATATCATTGGTATTGAAAATCCACTCAGCCTTCAGTATAGTTTTTCAGATTATTATAAAACGCCTTCTTTGGCTGCTATTAGCGAAAATCACCCTAATTTAGTCTATATTTTTGCGGAAAGTTTTGAAGATACCTACTTTGATGAAACGATATTTCCTTCTCTTGTAACAGACCTGCGTCCGATTAGAGAGCAGAGTACCTCTTTTACACAGATCAAGCAAGCATGGGGAACGAGTTGGACAATAGCGGGTATGACATCGGTCATGTGTGGACTGCCCTTAGTCACACCTTCAACCAATGCTGACTCTCCTCAGGGCAATTCAATGTCCAAAATGAGCACCTTTTATTCTGGAGCAGTGTGTATGAGTGATATGCTTCATAAAGAGGGGTATAAACTGATCTATCGCAGTGGGTCGCCTTTGGAATTTGCAGGTGTGGATAAACTCTACAAAACCCATCAATTTGATGATATTAAAGGCATTAAAGAGCTGAAACCTCTGCTTCAAAATGCAAGTTATCAAACGCCGTGGGGACTGTATGATGATACACTCTTTGAGATCGCGATGAACGATTTTAAAAAGAACTCCAAAAGCAAACAAAAATTTGCAATGTTCCTCTCAACGATGGACACACATCATCCCTACGGGCATGTCTCAAAAAGTTGTAAAACGCAACAGTACAAAGATGGCAGCAACTCCATGCTCAATGCGGTTGCGTGTTCGGATGAGTTGATCGCAAAATTTATCAAACAAATTGGTGAATCTGCTTATGGTAAAAACACGATCATAGTCGTTGCCTCTGACCACCTTGCGATGCACAATATGGCGATTGATGAGCTGATGAAAGGTGAGCGACGCAATCAATTTATGATCATTGATCCTCGCCTAAGCCATGGCGATAAAATTGAAAAGGCTGGCAGTACGCTTGATATTAGTGCGACACTTCTGCCTTTTTTAGGCTATAAAGCCGATATTGGGTTAAGCAGGAATCTTTTAAGCGATGAGCCTTCATTAATGGAAGAGTTTAACAATATTGATAAACTGTTAAATGCGTGGTCCAAAGAGATCAGTCGATTTTGGGAATTTCCAAAGATTGAGCAGGACTTAGTGTTAGATGCTTCCAAAAACAGTCTTCAAATAGGAACGACGGTGTATAAATTTCCGATTTTATTTCGGCTCAGTGAAAATTTGGAAGTGAGTCCTTTCTTTGAAGTCAAACTTAAATTTTTTGAGACGGCAAAACTGTTTGGGTATTTACATGATTATCATGCGAATGATGCTTTTTTATGGGTTGATAAATGCGCGCGCATCAATGCTCTTGATCCTGAAAACAACGTCAGTACCAAAAACAAATACTGTTTTGCACTGGGAAAACTTGGAGGGACTATTACCAAAGGGGCTCTAAATGCCCAGAAGAAGTTTGGTTTAGATGTTCTAAACCAAACATTGGACCTCTCCTATGATGAAGCGAATGCAACACAAAGACGCGAAAATTTAATGAAACTGAACGAAAAGTAAAGGCTCTTTTTTCTTTACATGTAAAGGTGTTACGATTTGAATTTTCTCAGTTCATTATTGAGATTTTCCGTCATTTGGTGCAGATGTTCAGAAGCGTGGGAAATGTTTTCGATGCTACCCACATTCTTTTGAGAAAGAAGATTGACTTTGTCCACTTCTCCTACCATATGTTTGATTCTTTCGGATGTCGCAATGAAACTATCAACCGTTTGAGCCGTATTGACTATGGTACTTCTAATGATCAAATCAACATCGCTGAGGCTCTGTTCTAGTTCGATGGAGACCGCAGCAAGGTTATTGACCTCTTGCGCATTGTGAGCAATGTCGGTATTGGCATCCATAATGGATTGTACGACAACATTGATCGTTGCATCAATATCGGTAAGGCTTTTTTGCGTTCCTTCGGCAAGTTTTCGCACTTCATCTGCCACAACGGCAAATCCACGCCCATGCTCTCCCGCCCTAGCAGCTTCAATCGCCGCGTTGAGTGCCAAAAGATTGGTCTGGTCTGCAATGTTTTGAATGATGCCTAAGATATCTTTGATTTCATTGGTACTGTGGCTGACGTGATTGAGTTTTTCAGCCATATTCTGCTCTTTTTGCGCCGTAATTTGCATGGTTTGTTCTAATTTTTCAAATTGCGCCTTAATCGCACTCATATCTTTTTGGGTTTTTTCTAAAATCTGGTGAGACTCTTTAGCGGTTTCGACCGAGTGTTCAATGGCATCGGCTAAAGCATTTCCTTCCTTTTTAGTTGAGAGCATGATGTTGGATTCTGCCTCCACATTGCGTACCATTTCAGAAGTATTTTTAGAAAGCTGTTCTGAAATTGCTGCATTTTCATGGCTAATTTTCTTTGAATTACTGACAATTTCGTGTAGTTTAGCGATGAAGGTGTTGATGTAGAGCGACACTTTCGCAAATTCATCATCGCCTCTCACATCCAGCCTTTGGCTCAGATCACCATGCGCACTGGAAAGCTCATACGCGATATCCCCAAGACGGTTGAGTGGTTTTAAAAGCGCTTTGATTAAAAACACAATGATAACGATGGAACCAATGAGCATCAGTGAGCCCATCAAAAAAAGCTTTTGAATTTGCAGGTTTAAAAAAGAGTAAGAGGTTGATTTATCAAAGGCTATGGCGATTTTCCAACCACTTTGCGCTGAGATTGTATAGGCATAGAGTTTATCGATGCCATGGTAAGTGTAATTGATGATGCCTTCTTGTTTGTCGTCAAATTGACGTGTGAGACTTGGCACAACGGTCTCTAAGTTTTTGCCAATGAGCGCTTTGTCTGGATGGGCAAGAATAATCCCTTTGGTGTCTTGTAAGATGCCATACCCTCCATCAAATTTGATCTCAGAGATAGTTTTGGTTAAAGAGTTAAGCGCGATATCCACGCCAAGTACCCCTATAAAAACACTGTTTTCATCCAAAATAGGCGCCACAATAGTGACCATTAGTAGTTTGGTGCTCTCTTCTTCGTAGGCATCGGTAATGCTAATAGTTTTAGTGTGCTTCGCCTGTTTGTACCACGCTTGGACACGCGGATCATACCCTTGTGGTCTGTTTTTATCGCTTCCCCAGATCATCGCTCCGTCTTCAAATCCTACATAAGAGTCTACGGCTCCTACAATTTTCGTCGTCTCTTTGAGTTTTTCGACCATGTCATGAAGGGTGCGAATGTCGATGTCTCTAAAAAACCTCGAAGCACTTTCGATGTTGTTTTTCTTCGTCCCAATAAGAAGGTCGATGTAGTCTTTAAAGGAGTGTGTCGCCATCGTAAGGCTTGATTCAATTTGATGGATGCTGTTCTCTTTGGTGTCTTGATAGCTAAAGAGGCTAAACGAAAGGAGGCTTGAAAGCATTAACACCGATACGGTTATAATAATTTTTGTTCTAAATAGCACAGAAGGCCTTTTTGGTAATGTTCTGTTTTATTGTAGTCTATAAAAAAAACAAAACGGTTACCAAAAAAGGTTTAGGAGAGAGTCTTACGTGCGTTTGTTGAACCGATCTCCGTAAAGATTGATCACCAACCCTAAGACAATCAAAAAGGCTGCAAAAAGTTTCCATGTGGGCAGTGCTTCTCCTACCAAAAGTGCGGAAGAAGAAAAGCCCACGATAGGTACTAACAGCGTAAAAGGGGCTACCGTTGTAGCAGGGTAGCGACTGAGTAGCCAACTCCAAATGCCAAAACCAAACAAGGTAACTGGATACGCAAGATAGGCAATAGCGCCAATACTTTTGCCCGAGAGGTGTGTAAATATCTCAACGCTCCACAGATGCGATTCAAAAATATAGGAGAATGCCAGCAAAAAAGGAAGCGAGATAAAACTTCCCCACACAACGAGGCTAAGCATGTCAACCTTGCCGATCTGTTTGGAGACGAGGTTGCCAATCGCCCAAGAAAGGGCGGCACATTCGACTAAAAAAAGCCCCAGAATATTGACATCGCCACCTGCATGAAAGCCTACAAAGACAATACCCGAAAATGCGACGATGGCTCCTAAGATTTTAGCCAAGCTCATCTTTTCTTTGATGAAAATGACGGCTAAAAGAGCGGTAAAAAAGACTTGGGTTTGCAAAGCGAGTGAGGCGATGCCTGAGCTTACGCCCACATACATTCCTGAAAACAAAAAGGCAAAATCGAGGATAAACATGCTCAACGAATAGAAAAAGAGCATTTTCCATGAGGTATTTGCAGGTCTTTTGAAGAAAAAAATCGCTGGAAACGTTGTAAAAAAGAAGCGTAAAAACGTCAGCAAGAGGGGAGGAATCTCTGTGAGGGCGACTTGAATCACCACAAAATTGACTCCCCAAATGACGACCACACTCAAAGCGAGTAAAATATGTCTCAGAGGCATTTTAACGGTTTCTGCTCGCGAGTTTGATGCCAAAGCCAACCAATGCGACGCCTGCTAAACGCGTTGCGACTTTGCGCGCCAATGGAAACGCTTTGAGTTTACGCGCTAAAGTATTGCCCAAAAGCACCAAAAGTGCTTGGTAGATAAGGCTGATAAGGCTTACATGTAAGATCATCGCGACTAAGGTTGTGTTGGTGGCATCGGGGCGTAAAAAGAGTGGAAAGAACGCCACAAAGAACAGCATGACTTTAGGGTTAGTAATGCTCACAAAAAATGCCTGTTTAAAATAGACCAACGCCGATTTTTTAGGCTCAATTTTCCCCGAATCGGATTCGATTTTTGCACGCAGTAATCCAACCCCTAACCACACCAAATACGCCGCACCAAAGTACTGCAAAAGCTCAAACACAAAAGGATTTTGCTGCATTAAGGCGGCAAGTCCTGCAAGGGCTGCGATCATGAAAACAAAATCACCCAAAAGCGTACCCAAAACAGCGCCCATTCCTGCTCCTATGCCATTGCGAGCCGTTGCATTTAAGATCGCAATGGTGCCAGCACCAGGGATAAGTTGAAAGAGTACAACCGCCATAACAAAACTGTAATAGTTTTGAATCTCAAACATACAGCCTCCTTAATGAAAAAATTGGCTTCATTATACAACGACTCAAAAAAAAGTGTTGCCTCTTTTTTGTCCTTTAATTGTCACACGTTTTTCTTATAATATCCAAATAAAGCGTGACTTTATTAAGAATGGTCTACAATGTAATGAGAAGCTATTAAAACATTATTTAGCACGATCTCATCAATACGAATACGGGGCAAGGGGAAGTACATGAGCGTCAATTTATTGTTAATCGGAGCCAATGAAGCGACCACTGCGGAGCTTGTCTCTTTGGTGGATGCGACACTTTCAACGACAGCGGTTTACCAAAAAGCTACTTTGAGTAACTATCAAAATTATGATCCAGCCAATTTTGATTTAATCGTCTGTTTTACCAACCGCTATGACGAAATGGTGAAAAAATATGGCAAAGAAAAAGTGGTTGCCGTTGAATTTGTGCCACCCACCGATTTTTTCGTGGGGGTGAGTCGCATTCCTGCAGGCGAAAATGTCATTATTTTTAACAACAGTACTTCGGGGGCGAATGTTCTGTTAAAGTTTTTAAAATTTTACAAACTCGATCACGTCACCTACCAAGTGATTGCGTTTGATGAGTGCAGTGACACAGAAACTAAAGAGGCGTTAAGCAGCGCCAAATACATCATCGGAACCGATGGCTACGTCTCATCAGGCAAAGCACTTTACACCAAATACAGCCATCTTTTGCGCCCAGATGTTATTGTCATGCCAAGTCCTCCTCGTTCGGCTACGGCAGAGAGTGTGAGTGGCTTAGCCCAAATTGTCACCGCCATTAACAGCGATAAAGCACTCCAAGAGGCACGCGACATCTCTCAAAGATTGGCAGAGCAGACCAAAGAGATTTCGCTGATCACCCAAAGCGCTTCGCAGTCCATCGAAGACACCGCCAATACGATTGTGGTGGTCAACACCAAACTTGCAGCTGAAGTTAAAAATGTTCAAGTCACCAACGCTATGGCAAAAGAGTTGACCGAAGCGGTTGAGCAGATCGGCAACATTACGACCGCGATTAAGTATATCGCCAGTGAAACCAACCTTTTAGCACTCAATGCCACCATCGAAGCGGCGCGTGCAGGCGATCATGGGCGTGGGTTTGCCGTGGTAGCCAGTGAAGTGCGCAAACTCTCCGACCAAAGCAACAAATCAACCGATAACATTCGCATCTCCATCATGGATGTTCAAAAAGTGGTCGACCAAATCGTGCCAGCATTGCAACGCACGGTGGATGAGATTATCAAAACGCAAGCGGAGGTCGAGCGCATTAGTCTCGCCGCTCAAGAAGAGAGTCGTGCGATGAATGAGATCATCCAAAAACTTCAAGTCATTGTCGATGTCTCAGAAGCGTTGAATGTTGCGGAAAATCACCCCGAATAATCCTTACATGTAAAACCAAAGAAGCCTTCAAAGCGCTTTTTTCTGCTGCATTTTTCTCCCTCTTTGAGACGATCATAATCTTGATTGTGTTAGACTTTCTTGGGAATTTTTTAAAGGAGAAAAGATGCGTTCTTTTATGACACTATTAAGCCTTGCCGCCATAATGGCAACAAGTGCTTTTGCAAAAGAGATTAATGTGGGTGTGATATTACCGATGAGTGGGGCACTCGCGGGCTATGGTCAAGTGGCGTATGAGGGAGTTGAGCTTGCCAATTTCTTACAGCCAAAACTCAAAAATGGCGACAGCCTTAAACTGGTTTTAGTCGATACCAAAGGCGATAAAGTCGAGTCTGCCAACGCGGCAACCAGACTTATCACTTCCGATAAAGTTGTGGG
>DBTO01000134.1:0-11940 GCA_002307095.1 Sulfurospirillum sp. UBA1314 | reverse complement strand
GAGAAAAAACAGGTTCCTGTCATTGCGCCTGCTGCGACCAACGACAAACTCACTGAAAATAGAACCTATGCCAATCGTGTCTGTTTTATCGACTCTTTCCAAGGAACCGTGGTTGCGAATTACGCTTCTAAAGATTTAGGGCTTAAAACGGCTGTTATTGTAACCGATCAAGCACAAGTGTATTCACTCGGACTTGCAAAAGCCTTTACTCAGGCGTTCACGCAAAACGGTGGCAAGGTGCTTAAAGAGGTGCGTGTAAGCTCTGGCGATAAAGATTTTAAAGCCGTCATCTCTCAAATCAAAGCGCTCAATGCAGACTTTGTTTTCTTACCTCTGTACCATACGGAAGCTTCGATGATCAAGCGTCAAGCCAAACAAGCAGACTTTAACAAGCCGTTCTTCTCCGGTGATGGCGTTGCGAATCAGACGTTTATTGACTTAGGTGGGGATGCCGTTGAAGGGTATATGTTTACCGACGCATTCGATCACAGCGCACCTCCAACGAACAAATCAAAAGATTTTATAGCAGCCTATGAGAAAAAAACAGGCAAAAAAGAGTTGAACTCATTTACCGCTTTGGGTGCGGATGCCTATAACATCATGGTCGATGCTATGAATCGTTGCTCTAACCCAGAAGATAGCGTTTGTGTGAACAGTGAAATCCGTAAAACGTCAAAATTTGAGGGTGTTTCTGGTTTTATCAGCATTGATGATAAAGGCAATGCAACTCGTTCTGCCGTCATCAAAGAGATCAAAGGTGGCAAAGCCGTTTACAAATCTACGGTCAATCCCTAAGCATTACATGTAAAAACCAAAGAGGCATTTTTTGCCTCTTTGGACTACTCCGAACCCTTTAGCCTCTCCTTACCAAAAATTTGATACTATAATTCTAGTTATAACACACTAGGAATTCGACTTGGCAACACTTCAAGAACTTATCAAAGAAAAAATTTTAGTTATCGATGGTGCGATGGGCACGCAGATTCAAGCCTTAGAAATTGCACCTGAGCAGTGGGAAGGCAAAGAGGGCTGCAACGAGCTTTTGAACGTTACATGTAAAGATGCCATTTCAAAAATTCACCGTGGTTATTTGCTCGCAGGCGCGGACATCATCAAGACCAACACCTTTGGTGCATTGCCGTGGGTTTTGGACGATTATGGCATCGGTGAGAGAGCGTATGAACTCGCTCGTGCAGGGGTTGAGATCGTCAAAGCGGCGTGTGCGGAGTTTGCCACGGAGCAAAAGCCACGTTTTACCGCCGCTGCCTTTGGCCCTGGGACGAAACTACCCTCCTTAGGACATATCGGCTACGATGAAATGTTTGAGGGCTACAAAGAGGCGGCACGCGGCGCAATTGAGGGCGGATGTGATCTTTTTCTTATTGAAACGGCGCAAGACCCCCTTCAAATTAAAGCCGCTTTGCATGCGATAATGGATGCTCAAAATGCTTTACATGTAAAGCTTCCGATTATGGTTTCTGTGACCATTGAACTGAGTGGTACGATGCTCATTGGAACCGACGCAACCACGATTGCGGCGATCTTGGAGCCGTTTGACATTCTAAGTCTTGGCTTCAACTGCGGCACAGGCCCTGAGCAGGTTGAAAAGCATGTCAAAACCCTGAGTTCCGTTTGGGGCAAACCCATCAGTGTACACGCCAATGCAGGACTTCCTCAAAACCGTGGTGGTTATACGTTCTATCCGATGGGACCTCGCGAATTTGCCGAACTTCAAGAAAAATTTACTGAAATTGCAGGCGTTGCGATCCTTGGTGGCTGTTGTGGTACCACGCCTCAGCACATCCTAGAGCTTTCCAAACGTGTCGAAGGTAAAAAACCGCTTGCACCTAAAGGTGAGATGCCTCGTAGCATTGCCTCGTTGTTTGAAACCAGAGCTTTAAAACAAGACCCAGCGCCGTTTTTGATTGGTGAGCGAAGCAATGCCACAGGTTCCAAAGCGTTTCGTGAGTTACTGCTTGCCGAAGACTACGATGGTACACTGAGCGTTGCGCAACAACAAGTCAGAAGTGGGGCGCACGGCATCGATGTGAGTGTGGGTTTTGCAGGACGTGACGAGCACAAAGATACCCAAGAGGTGATGGGGCGCTACGTGCAAAAGATTCTTTTGCCACTCATGCCTGACACTACGCAAGTCCCAGCGCTTGAAGTGGCGCTTAAACTCATTGGTGGAAAGCCCATCATCAACTCCGTGAACTTAGAAGATGGCATCGAAAAGTTTGACAAAGTCTGCTCTTTAGCGAAGCGTTTTGGTGCCGCACTTGTGTGTCTGACCATCGATGAAGTGGGCATGGCAAAGAGCAAGGAACAAAAGGTCGCGATTGCGGAGCGCATTTATACTTTAGCGACTGAGAAGCATGGCATTCACCCCGAAGATTTGGTATTTGACTTACTTACGTTTACGGTAGGCAGTGGCGATCCTGAGTACCATACGGCAGCGATTGAGACCATCGAGGCAATTCGTGAATTTCACGCACTGCATCCCGAAGTGGGATTTGTGTTGGGTGTTTCGAACATCTCGTTTGGTTTAGCCAAACACGCCCGTGAATACCTAAACTCCGTCTTTTTGCACCACTGCGTTGAAGCAGGGCTGAGCATGGCGATTGTCAATGTTAAAAACACGCTTCCGATGCACAAGATCAGCGAAGTGGATAAAAAAATCTGCGAAGATTTGCTCTTTAACCACCGAGAAGAGGGTGATCCGCTCTTTAAATTCATCGACCATTTTGAAGGGGTGGTGGAGAACAAAGACGAAAGTGACGCAGCGTATCAAGCGATGGACACGAAAGAGAAAATCTCAACCCTGCTCATCGATGGCGATAAAGAGCGTATGTTAGTACTCTTACCTACCGCCAAAGAGGAGATAGCCGCGGAAGTCATCGTCAATGAGATATTGATCGATGCGATGAAAGTCGTTGGCGAGCTGTTTGGCAGTGGAAAGATGCAATTACCGTTTGTTCTTCAATCCGCCGAAGTGATGAAAGCCGCAGTGGATTATCTGCAACCTTACCTTCCAAAGACGGAAAAAAATACAACGACGACGCTTATCATCGGAACCGTCAAAGGCGATGTACACGATGTGGGTAAAAACTTGGTTGACATCATCTTAAGTAACAACGGTTTTAAAGTCATCAACATCGGCATCAAAGCGGATTTAGATCAATTTTTAGAAGCGCTCAAAGAGCACAATGCCGATGCGATTGGTATGAGTGGACTTTTGGTGAAGTCGACCAATGTCATGAAAGAAAATTTAGAGGCGATGCAGAAGATGGGCATCAAAATCCCTGTCATTTTAGGCGGTGCGGCACTGACCGATACCTTTGTGGAGGACTTTTGCCGACCGATTTACGATGGGCCGATTTATTACTGCAAAGACGCGTTTGAGGGCATAACAGCGATGAGCCGCATCGAAGCGAAAAATTATGACACTTCGTTTAGTCGCATCGTGCTTGAAAACAGTGTCAATCGTGCCACAAAAGAAGCGAAAGAGATACCGCCGTTTCATGAGCTTAAAATGCCTAGTCGTGACATCGCTATCCCTACACCGCCATTTTGGGGCAGACGTGTGCTAAAAACCGATGTCAAAGAGTTAGCCTATGCGTGGATCAACCACAAAATTCTTTTTGCGCAACGTTGGGGTTACAGTGGCAAAGGGCAGAGCAAAGAAGAAAAGCAAAAACAGTTGGATGAGGTTCTGTGGCCAACATTCGAGCGCATCAAAGCGGACATCGAACGACTGGGACTGTTTGAGCCGACGCTGATTTACGGTTACTATCCTGCGCGTTCCCATGAAAATAATCTCTATCTGTTTGATGAGAGCGAAGGCTATTTTAGCGAAGCTCAGGTCAATCGTGAGAACATCGACACCATCAAAGCGCGTGCGATTAAGACGTTTGATTTCCCACGTCAAAATAGAAACCCGTACCGAAGCCTAAGCGACTTTATTCACCCTGATCGTCACGATGTTTTGGCTTTGACGTGTGTAAGCGCAGGAGCGAAATTTTCAGCGTATGAAAAAGAGCTTTACGATGCAGGCAATTTTACGGAGTATTTCTTCGTGCATGGCTTGGGTGTTGAACTTGCCGAAGCGTTAGCGGAGATCGTGCATAAACAGATACGTCTTGATCTTGGCATCGCCGAAAATGAGGGACATAGCTTGCGCGATGTTCAGATGAAGCGTTATCTTGGATGTCGCTACTCGTTTGGCTACCCAGCATGCCCTGCCTTGGAAGATACACAAATCATTTTTGACCTGCTCAAGCCTGAAGAATTTGGCATCAATCTCAGCGAAACATTTCAGATTCACCCTGAGCAAAGCACCACTGCGATCGTGATGCACCACAGGGAGGCCTTATATTTTAATGTCTGATGTATAATGAGCTATACAAAGGATACATTATGAAAAAAACCATCGGCGGATTATCGGTTTTAGTGGAGGGCAGCCCAAAAAACAATGCCATCATCTTTTTACACGGTTTTCCGTATGACCATACGATGTGGCATGAACAAATAGCAGCGCTGAGTGAAGACTTTTACTGTGTGGCGTACGACATCAGAGGGCTTGGTGGCTCTTCGGTGGGTGATGGACAGTTTACGATGGAGTCGTTTGTCGATGATCTTGAACTGATGATCAGCGAGCTTAGAATCGAAAAACCACCGATTGTGTGTGGCTTCTCAATGGGCGGCTACATCGTCCTTCGCGCACTTGAGCGGATGGAAAATGCTTTTTCCGCAGTCATTTTATGCGACACCGCTGCACACGCCGATGATAACGAAGGCAAACTCAACCGCTCCGATGTCATCAGACGCATCAATGCGCAAGGCTTGACCACGTTTTCCAAAAATTTCATCGGACACTGTTTCAGCGATGGCTATAAAAAAGCGCACAAAGAGGTGGTCGACAAACGCATCGCCAAGTCGACAAAGTTTAACTCCATCGGCGTCAAAGGGTGTCTCTTTGCAATGCTAACGCGCAATGACATGACATCTTTTCTTCCTTCTATCACGATTCCAACCTTGGTCATCTGCGGTGAACTCGACACGCTGACACCTCCTGCTAAGATGAAAGCGATGGCGGAGCAGATCAAGGGAGCTGAATTTGTGGTCATTAAAAATGCAGCACATATGAGTGTGGTTGAAAACCCAGAAGAGTGCAACGAGGCAATCAAGGCATTTTTAGCAAAACTTTAAGGAGGCAAACCATGGCACGCGTTGTGATTTTCTCAGGGGCAGGCATCAGTGCGGAAAGTGGACTCTCCACCTTTCGCGACACAGGAGGACTGTGGGAAAAGTACCGCATCGAAGAGATTTGTCAAGCGGGGTGTTTGTCTTGGAATAGAAAAAATACCCTCACATTTTACGACGCAAGGCGCGAACAACTCGCCTCCGTAAAACCCAATGCCGCGCACTACGCTCTCTCAAAACTTCAAGAAAAATACCCCAACGACATCGCCATCATCACCCAAAACGTCGACGATCTTTTCGAGCGAGCAGGCTGCAAGGAGGTTTTGCACTTGCATGGTTTTTTACCATGCCTTCGCTGTGAACAATGCGGCGCAACCCATCTCATCGGCTACACCAAGCAAGAGCGAACCTTTACATGTAAAAGCTGTGGAGGAAGTTTACGCCCCGACATCGTCTTCTTCGGCGAAGCCGCTCCGATGTACGAACACCTCTACGAAGCGATGGAAGAGTGTGAGTTTTTAGTCATCATCGGCTCAAGCGGAAACGTCGTTGCAATGGATCATTTTGCTTTACATGTAAAAGTTTCTATACTCAATAATTTAGAGAAAAGTGATGCAATCAATGAGAGGGTTTATACGAAAGTGTTGCATCAAAAGGCGACTGAGGCGGTGGATGAAATAGTTGGGGATGTGGAGAGTTTTTTACATCAGTAATATTTTTGCTATTATTTTTATATTTTAATTCTCAGGATTTTTTATGAATAAGAATAATAATGATGATGATATTGATTTGAGTTCATTGTATAATTTTGTGGGGCAATATAAGTTATATTTAATATTTATTGTTTCAATACTTTCATCATTATTCATGCCTCCAGCAATTACATTTTATGTAGTGTTTCCGCTTTTTATTTTATCAATGATTATTCTAGTATCGTATGGTGATAAAAACATCAAATTATTTTTTGGATTAACCCTTGGTATTGTTGGAGCATTTGTCTTAAGTATAGGGCTTTTATATATTCTTGCTTTTATAGTGTTTATTCATGTATTCCCGACATTTGTTGTTATATTGGGAACTTTGTTAGTTGTACAGTATTTTAAAACACAACTTTCTAAAAAAATGCTAATTTTAATGTTTATTGTTATCTCTACTATATTTGGATTAAACACAACTATTCTTGACTTGATATTTCCACATTTCAAAGTAGAAAAAAATATAGGGAAAATGCTACAGTCTGATAAAAATCATATTTTTCAAGCTTCTAATGAGTTTATTAACTTACCCAATAAATATAACCCATTTGATTTTTTATCGTTTGGTGCCAATGAAGGATGTATGTGTGGGTATTGGGAAGAACCAAAAATTAGTTATACAAATATTGAGAAACTACTGCAAAATGAAGAAATCATCTATACTAAAAATAAGGAAGCTTCACAAAAAATTGAAGTAGATTATGATGAGCATGAGGGTAAATACACTCTTCAAATACGTATTAAAGAAAATAATACAATTATTTCTAATCTTTTAATTCAAGATAAATTACCTTTATTGACAAAAGTTAATGCAGATTTAGATTCATTTGGAAAACGATTTGAGTTTTTATATAAACATAATTTCTGGAATGCTGTACTCTACTATTATCACCAAAGAAATATTGAGAATATTATTCAACAATTCATTCATGAGAGTATAAATATACAAGTTAATAAATATGAAAAAAAAGAGTTAAAAGCTCAATTCCTCAAAGAAAGTGATGAAGAAATTTGTTCTATGCCAAGGGTGAAGAAAAATTTAATTGAAATTGATAGATCTTCATTTTACATTTCGCCTGAATTATTTAAGCAAAAGATTTATATTAATAGAGTAGAAGGGAAAGACGTATTTAATTCTATGGCTTTATTTAATATTGATGATATTGTACATCCAGTAAATATTCCAAATAGTGACTTTGCTTTTGCAACAGAAAATTTTATTTATTCCCTAAAATATCGCCTTGATGATAATCATCAAGTAAGGATGTATCAGTTTTTACCAAATGGAGAATTGAAAAATGAGTTATTGATACAGTTATCAAAAGATAAAACTTTAGTAGAACCTCATAAAAGTATCAGTATAGACGAGGTTTATATTGATAAAAATCTAATTTTGATTAAAATAGTGAATCGTAGTGATAAAAAACTACATCAGTCTTTTTGTAAAAGTTATGTCTATGAAATTATTAACAACATTGATATAAATTTTTAATGCGAGAACAAAACGGAAAACAGGTCTTTACATGTAAACCCAAAATTCTCCCCACAAAACCCAAGTATCTAAATTTTTGCTACAATATAAAATATCTTTGTTTGATAATGTTTCTCAACTTATGGTAATTTTATTTTAGGGGAAGAGGGTGAGCGAAAGTTCTGTGTTGCGTATTAATTCTTACGATCTGTTGCAGATCGCTCAAACGAAGCAGTATCCTTTTTCGCGTGAAAATTTTTTGGCGAAAGTCAAACCAGAATTGGGGGATGGGACATTTATTTGGTACAACCTTGGAAACGGTGTGGCGGCGTATACGTATGCGTATGTTTTGCATCAAGACACGATAACGTCGCTCTCTTCGGATATTCCAGGGGCTGTGTTGGTGTTTAATCTGGGCGATGACTTTACGCATGTGTTTAAAAATAAAACACAATACCTTATCAAGAAAAACAGCTTTTTCATCGGATTTTCGTCTCATGCGTTTTGTATGGAGATGCAGATGCAAAAGGGCAAACGCTACCGTACGATTACGATTGGGATTAAAGAGGAGTTGTTGTTTCATCTCATTTCAAATTATCAAGAGGTGTACACAAAGATGGCAGAGGAGACGCAGCAGAATGGCTATGCTGTTTTGGAAGGTGGCGAGATTGACCTGCGGCAATTGGAGATTTTAAAGGCGTTTGATGCGCACGAAATGGATGAAAACCTTTTGAATGTGCTCTATTTGGAGGCGCATATCATGTATTTGGCGCACTATACGATTGAGCGTATGATGAGCACGATGCACAAAATCGCCGATTTTTCGTTGGATATTAAGACGATTCATTCACTTGAAAAGGCGAGACATATCATCTTACACGAGTACGACAAAGAGCTTTCCATCAAGCAGATTGCTTATCGTTCGGCGATTAATGAGTGTTACCTGAAAAAGGATTTTAAAGCGTATTATGGCATGACGGTGTATGAGATGCTCCAAAAGCAGCGCTTGGATGTGGCAAAAACCTTGCTTCAAAAAAATCATAGTGTGAAAGAGGCGGCGTTTAAAGTCGGCTACAAGCATACGGGCAATTTTAGCAAACGCTTTATGGAACATTTTGGCGTATCGCCGAGTGTTTACCGCAAACAGCTCTTTTAAAGTAGATTTTTCCCTTTTTTATCTCTTTTTTTCCCTTTCGTGACTCTTTATTTATTGATAATCATCCTCATAAATGGCACACTTCCACCATCAAAACAACAACATGATACACAAAGGACAAATGGATGTTAGAAAAAAAATTGTGGAAAATGAGTTTGGCTGTATGTTTACTGCTCCCTTCACTTGCATTTTCAGAAAACAATACCACGGTGGAACTCTCTGAAGTGACCGTTACGGGCGAAAAAATCGAGCGTTCTTTGCAAGAGACGACGACGGCGGTGAGTGTTTTCAAGGGCGATAGCATTGATGCTTCCGAGACAAAATCAGCATACGAAGTAGCGTCAAAAGTTCCCAATATGATCAATAATCCTGCCGATCTTCCCGTCATTCGTGGTGTCGGTGGTGCAGGTCCTGCAACGGGAATGCACGCGTTTATCTCGGGGGCTCGTCCACGTATTAGCACGAGTGTGGATGGGTTAAGTGAGAGTTGGAGCGGACAGCGTTATTTGGACATCGGTGCTTGGGATATTGAGCAGATCGAAGTGCTTCGTGGCCCACAATCGACAACGCAAGGACGCAATAGCATCGGTGGTGCCGTTGTGATCAATACCAAAGATCCAACGTTTGAACCTGAGGGTGCAGTGCGCATTGGTTATGAAAATGAAGATGACAAAGCGCTTCTGGGTGCGATGATCTCTGGTCCTATCATAGAGGATGAGTTGGCGTTACGACTGGCTGCGCAGGGCGTTTATGGACATGGATTTATCAATTATACGGGAGCGAGTACTCCTTGGGATCCCTCCGAGATCAAGCAAGGAAGTGTACGCGGTAAGATGCTTTGGATTCCCAAAAATATCGAAGGGTTGATCGTTAAGACGACCGTATCGCATCGTAGCCAAGAGGGCGAATATATGAATGAAATCAGTAATCCTGATATTTCATTATTCCGTGATGTTGTCTCATCGGTCAATCCTGTGCGCTACACCGACACCACCAACACAACCGTGAGTGTCGATGTCGAATACGCGATCAATGATGATCTGAAACTCTATACACTGCTTGGTCACAGCGACTATCAAGCCTCTTTTGAGCAAGCCACACTCGTGATGCCTTTGGATCTGGATGAAAAGAGCACGACCTTTGAAACGCGTTTGGTGCATGACCCTAAAGGTGGGCTGTTAACCAGCATGGTAGGGCTTTATTTTTACGACCGTTCGCAAGACATTGCCACCGATGGACAAACGTTGTTGAGTGGCGATGATAAGATCACAACGGCTGCTTTATTTGGGGAAGAGTCTTTACATGTAACAAATTCTTTAGACTTAATTTTTGGTGGACGTGTGGAGAGAGAGCATCAAGAAAGGGATGTTTCCTACAAAAGAGGTGCCAATATGGCCTCTACCGATACAGACGCAGCTGAAACGGTTTTCCTTCCAAAAGTGGGTCTGAACTATAAGTTGACACCAGAACACAATCTAGGCTTAACCGTGCGTAAAGGCTATACACCAGGAGGCGGTTCGATTTATATTTCATCGACACCTTATAGTTATTATGAGTTTGATAAAGAAGAGGTTTGGACGTATGAAGCGACAACACGTTCGTTAATGCTCAATAAAAGCCTAACGCTCAATACCAACCTTTTTTACAACGATTATGAAGGGTATCAAGGTTTGCTAAGCAACCGTATTACGAACATTCCTGAGGGGAAAAGTTATGGTTTTGAAGCGGAAGTTAACTATCGTTTAACGTCTGATTTAGCACTTCACGGTGGGTTTGGTCTCTTACGATCTGAAATTACCGAAGCACCGACAGGTACAACGTATAAAGGCAATGAGTTCAACTATGCGCCTCATTTTACGGGTAATGTTGGCTTCACGCAACACTTTGGTGGTGGCTTCTTCTTTGGAAGTGATCTCTCATATGTGGGTGAATACTACTCCGATATTGCCAATACTGAAACGACCAAAGCGGGTAAATACACACTGGTCAATGTCAATCTTGGCTATGAAACCAAAAGCTATACGATTCGTACCTACGTCAAAAATGTGTTGGATGAAGATGTGCTCTATTCGTATCGCGGAACCAATTTACAAGTGGGTCAACCACGTACCTTTGGCGTGACGTTTGACTACCGTTTCTAAGAAGAGTCGCTTCAAATGAACCTTTATCGCTATTTAGCCACTCCTGAGTCCCATGGTAAAAAAATTGGGCTCTTTCGCATCATCACCGCCATCTTTGGCGGTTTGGTGCTTTCGTATCTTAGCCTGTGCGTTTTGGTTGCTTTTGATTCGCCTTTCAAAAATGATTTAGCTGTGATCGCGCTTTTGTACAACACCTTGACGTGGGCGGCGGTCGCTTTGTGGGTCGCCTTAGCACCTACCAAACTTAGCGCACTGCTTCGTTTTGTGCTTCCAACACTGATTGTTGTGGGCATTTTAGGATGGCTGTATGAATGAGATCAACGCATCCAAATTATGGAAACAACGCCTTTTAAGGCTTCATGCCGCTCTTGGTATGGTTGTTTCACTGGTCATGTACATCAGTGTTTTCTTTGGCATTTTTGCTATTTTTCTACCGTATTTGCAAGTGTGGGAAAAGCCATCGCGTCATATTGAGAGGGTAGATGTGACGCAGATTGAGTATGAAACAATGCTCAATCAGGTTTTGGAAGACCCCAACTTTCCCAAAAATAACCTGCTTATCACGCTTCCTGGAACCAAAGGCGAGACGGCTTTGAGCATTTCGCACCGTTTTAGTGCCCCACTTTTTTTCAATCCCCTCAGTGGTGAAAAGATTCAGGATGAAGGCGCACAGTCGCAGCTAGCAAGCTTTTTAAATAAGCTTCATTACGGAAAAGTGCTGGATTTTGACAAAGAGCTTTTTGGAGTCGCCTTTAGCTTTTTTGGTCGTTTGCTCTTTGGTTTTATGGCTGTGGGTGTGATGAGCATCGTCATTTCAGGCGTTATTTTGATCATCATCTTCTCCTACACGAACAAACCCAAAACGCCGCAAGCGCTTTTTTCACGTTTACATGTAAAGATTTTTACGTGGATTTTTCCTATCTTTTTGTTGATTACCCTTAGCGGTGCTTTTATGAACCTTTCGCTTCTAAGCTCCGTCCCGATGGCAAAACTGGCAAGTGGCGGAAAAGAGAGCCGCATCGATGCGATCATCGGTCCCGTGCTGTTTCCTAAAGAAGAGGCGCCTATCGCTTCGAGTGAAACAGCGCCGATGCTACCGATTAAGACTTTAATCGCAAAAGCGCAAACCCTCAATCCGCAGATCAACTTTCAGCAACTAAAGCTGATCAACTGGAATGCCAAAAATGCCCAGATCGAGCTCAAAGGGTACGATGT